>NZ_LFVW01000798.1:0-4358 GCF_001182915.1 Kitasatospora sp. MY 5-36 | reverse complement strand
GGGCGGGCCAGTCCTGGACCAGCGCGCCCACCGCGGCGGCCTCCGCGGCCAGCCGCCCGCCGCGCGGGCAGGCGACCAGCACCCGGTGGCCGGCCTCCCGCTGGCCCCGGACCAGATCGGCGACGACGCGGGCGACCCCGCCGTCCACCGGTTGGGAAATGTGAAGGATCGTCATATGCACGGCGGCGAGCCTAGGGTGGCCCACCGGTGCCGGGCGGCCCCCGTCACCCGCAGGTGGCGGTTCGGCCACCCGTACGGCTTTCGGCTCGTACGGGAGACCGAACCGCTCGAATCCCCGGGCGATTCGAGCGGTTCGATGGATCTACGCGCGCGAATCGCGCGGTTGGCGAATCCGGGGGCCGACGGACCGCGGTGGCCCCGGCGGACCCACGTGGACCTCGGTGGGCCTCAGCGGACCTCGGTGGGCCTCAGCGGACCTCGGCGGCCAGGTTGGCCAGCACCTGGTCGTGGATCCGGTTCAGGCCCTTCGGGGCGAAGGTGCGCTCGAAGAAGCCGCCGATGCCGCTGGCGCCCTGCCAGGTGGCGGTCACGGTGACCTTGGCGCGGCCCTCGCCGACGGCCGAGACGGTCCAGGTGATCACCATGCTGGAGTTGGCGTCCTTCTCGACCAGCTGGTCGGGCTCGGGCGCGGAGACGGTGAAGAGGCAGTCGCGCACCCGCTTCTCGGTGGCCTGGAGCTTCCAGTGCACCTGGGTGCCGGCACCGGTGCCGCCGACCCGCACCTCGTACTCGCTGTACTGCGCGGGCAGCAGCTTCGGGCGGGTCACCTGGTAGTCGGCCAGCGCCTCGTACACCCGCTCGGGCGCGGCGTCGTAGACCCGCTCGGTGGTGGCCTGCACCTGTCCCATGACCTTGCTCTCCTCATGTGGTGGGAACCGCTCTGTCCGGCAAGCCAATCACAGGGTCCAGCCCGCGACGCGGCGGGATAGGGTGGCCGGTGTGCTCGATCTGGTGACTGCTGTGCGCTACGTCGACCCGCTGCGGGCCGGCGGCTCCGTTCCGGGCGTGGTGGAGACCGACGACCTAGGCACATACGTGGTCAAGTTCACCGGGGCCGCGCAGGGCCGCAAGGCGCTGATCGCCGAGGTCATCGTCGGTGAGCTGGCCCGGCGGCTGGGCCTGCGGGTGCCGGAGCTGCGGCTGGTGGACTTCGACCCGGCCGTCGCCGCGGACGAACCGGACGCCGAGATCCAGGACATGCTCAAGGCCAGCGCCGGGGTCAACCTCGGGATGGACCTGCTGCCCGGCGCGCGGGACTTCCGGCCGGGGATGATCACCGTGGACTCGGCCGAGGCCGGCCGGGTGGTCTGGCTGGACGCCCTGACCGGCAACGTCGACCGCACCGTGCACAACCCCAACCTGGTGGTCTGGCACGGGCGGCTCTGGCTGATCGACAACGGCGCCGCGCTGATCTTCCACCACCGCTGGGCGGGGGCCGAGGCCTCGGTCGGCAAGCGGTACGACCTCAGCGCCCACGCGCTCGGCGGCTCGGCCCCGGACGTCCGGCTGGCCGACGAGGAGCTCGGGCCGCTGGTCACCGTGCCGCTGCTGGAGGAGGTGGCGGCGCTCGTCCCGGACGAGTGGCTGGCCGGCGAGCCCGGCTTCGACTCGGTGGACGCCGTCCGGCACGCCTACGTCGCCCATCTCGCCGCCCGGGTGGTGCTCTCCGAGGAGTGGCTGCCGGAGGGCTTCGCCACGCCCGAGCAGCTGCGCGAGGCGGAGCGGCGGCGGGCGGCCCGGACCAGGGCCGGGCGGCCGGCCTGGCTGCGGGACGTACCGGACCTGCACGGCAAGCCGTCGGTGGAGACGGCCTGGGAGCAGTACGCCGACGAGGGCTAGCCGGGTTCGGGCCCGACGCGGCCGGAACGCCGACGGGTGGGAACGCGACCGGGGAGCGGACCCTGTGGGCCCGCTCCCCGGTTCTACTGTTCAGTGCTGTCCGCGGTCAGCGCGTCAGCGCCACCACTGGACCGCCTTCTCGGCGTTGACCAGGCCCGCGCCGTAGAAGCCGTTGTCGTTCGTGGTGCCCTCGCAGGTGGCCTTCCAGGCACCGGCACCGCCCGGGTTGAACTCGCCCTTCGGGCACGGGACGGACTCGGCGTGGCTGGTCAGCATCTCGGTCAGCTCGTCCGGGCTGGCCCACGGGAAGGTGCTGGCGAGCAGCGCGACCACGCCGGCGACGTGCGGGGTGGCCATCGAGGTGCCCTGCATGTAGCCGTACTTGCCACCGGGGATGGTGGACAGGATGCGGCCGTCCTTGTCGGGGGTGTCCGGGAGCTGGAAGCGGCGGTCGCCACCGGGCGCGGTGACGGAGACGACGCCCTTGCCGTAGCTGGAGTAGTACGCCTTGACACCCTCGGAGCCCACCGCGGAGACGGCGACGACGCCGGGCAGCTCGGTCGGCAGCGACAGGCAGTCGTTGGTGACCGGGCGGGAGGCGGGGGTGGTGTCGTCCGGGCTGGCCACGTCGACGGTCTTGTGCGCCAGGTCGAGGTTCTCGTTACCGGCGGCGGCGACGTTGAGGACGCCCTTGCGCTGCGAGAAGGCGACGGCCTTGCGGACGGCGTCCGAGATGGCGGCCTGGTCCTTGTCCGTCTTGCAGTTGAACATCCACGGGTCGACGAAGTAGCTGTTGTTGGTCACCTTGAAGCCGTGCTCGCCGGCCCAGACGAAGCCGCAGACCGCGTTCTCCGGGTAGATGAACCCGCCGTCGTCGACGACCTTGACGGCGGCCAGCTTGACGTTCGGCGCGACACCGACGATGCCCTTGCCGTTCTTGGCGGCGCCGATGGTGCCGGCCACGTGGGTGCCGTGGTCGCTGGTGGTCGGCTGCCAGGCCTTCCAGTCGGTGTTCGTCTTGCCGTCGATGCAGGAGACCGACTGCGAGGCGTCCACGTTGGCGGCCAGGTCCTCGTGGGTGGCGTCGATGCCGGAGTCCAGGACGCCGACGGTGACGTTGCGGCTGCCGAGCGAGATCTTGTGGGCCTTGTCGGCACCGATCTGACGCATGTCCCACTGGTAGGCGTCGTAGGGCTCCTGGCCCGGGGCGGCCGCGGCGGCCGGCTCGGCGGCAACGTCGGCCTTGCCCTGGTCGGAGGCCTGGATGCCCTTGGTGCGGCTGGCACCGACCGAGTCGACGCCCTTGGCCAGGCGCAGCTTCTCGGCGAACTTGGTGTCGTTCGAGCGGGCGACCACGACGCCGACCTGCTCGTACGACTGGACCACCGTGCCGCCGAGGCCGGTGATGGCCTTCTCGACCTTCTGCACCTGACCGTGGTTGGCCTTGGTGTTGACGACGTAGCTCATCACCGGACCGGTCGTCGGGTCGGCCGCGGGGGCCGCGACGGCGGTGCCGGCCGGCAGCGCGAGGGCGCCGGCAGTGGCGAGCACGACGCCCACTGCCGCGTACCGGGTACCGCTGATCCGAGGAACACGCATGAGGGTTGGCCTCCCGAGTCGTCAAGGCGGCAGCTGCGGTGGCAGGTGCGCTTGGGAATGACCGGGACGCTAATGAATATTTGCTTATAAGCGCAAGAGGTAGTCATCTAATCGTCACATCTGAACCAGAAACCGGGATGCGACCGTTCGGGGGTCAACAGGGAAACAGAGGTCAAGAGTGTTAAAAAGTGATGGTTCGCCGACGTGCGGCCACACCCCTCGGAACCTCGGCCACCAGCGCGGATCGCGCCGCTACAACGCGTACAACCGACGCGCGTTGCCGCCCGCGACCAGGCCCGCCACCCGCTCGGCGTCGGCCGCGGAACAGGCGCCGTCGGCCTGCCAGTCCGCCAGCACCGCGCCCAGTCCGTACCGGAACTGACAGGTCCCCACCAGAAAGAGTTCGGGCAGCCCGTAGGCGTCGGTGGAGAACAGCAATTTTCCGAACGGGGCCAGCTCCAGCATCTCGCCCAGCACCGCGGCCACCCGCGGCCCGGTGTAGGAGGCCGTCAACCCGAGGTCGGTGTACACCGTCGGGAAGGCCTGGGCCAGCCAGGCGGCCTGCCGGTGGTACGGGTAGCCGTGCAGCAGCACCAGCGGGACGCCACTGGGCTCGGCGGCCCGCACGAAGTCCGTCAGCAGCGACGGGTCGGCCCGGTGCAGGGTCAGGTCCGGATCGCCGAAGCCGGTGTGGAGTTGGAGCGGCAGGCCGAGCTCGGCGCAGACGTCCACGGCCGTCCAGAGCAGGTGGTGCAGCAGCACCGGATCCGTCAGCCGGCCTTGCCCGGCGCGCAGGTGGGCGCCGGCCGCGGCCACCACGGCCGCGGTGGCGGGGCGTTCGGCGGGGGCCGCCAGCCCGTGCCGGTAGGCGAGCACCGACTTGACCGCGACGGCCCCGG
>NZ_LFVW01000797.1:0-4381 GCF_001182915.1 Kitasatospora sp. MY 5-36 | reverse complement strand
GGGTTCGCCCCGGCGCAGGACGGGCGGGCGCGGGAGCGCGGCAAGGAGCTGCGGACCCGGGTGCCCCGGGAGCGGCACGCGGAGTTCGCGCCCGCACCCGACCGGCCGACGGCCGTGACCGCGCTGGAGGCCTCCAACGCCGGCCGAATAGCCCGGCTGGTGCCGATCCGGGTCGGCCGGATGGCCGCCGGCCCGTTCGCGTTCCTGCGCGGCTCGGCCGGGCTGATGGCCGCCGACCTCGCGGGCACCCCGGTGACCGGGGTGGGCGCGCAGCTCTGCGGGGACGCGCACGCCGCGAACTTCGGCCTGTACGGCGACGCGCGCGGCCAGATCGTGCTGGACATCAACGACTTCGACGAGACCGTCCCCGGCCCCTGGGAGTGGGACCTCAAGCGGCTCGCCGCCAGCCTGGTGCTGGCCGCCCGGGAGGCCGGGGCGAGCGAGACCACCGCGCGCGAGGCCGCCCAGCACGTGGCGGGCTCCTACCGCCGGACGGTGCGCACGCTCGCCAAGCTGCCCGGGCTGGACGCCTGGAACGCGATCGCGGACGAGCAGCTGGTCTCCTTCGCCGAGGCGCACGACCTCGCCGAGGTGCTGCGCAAGGTCGGCGCGAAGGCGCTCGGCAACACCAGCGCCCGGTTCGCCGCCCGCAGCACCGCCCGTACCGCGGACGGCGGTTGGCGGTTCACGGCCGCTCCCCCGGTGCTCACCGAGGTGACCGACGCGACCGCCCGCGCCGTCGCGCACGCGCTCGGCCCGTACGTCGAGACGGTTCCGGCCGAGGTCCGCACCCTGCTGTCCCGCTACCGGGTGCAGGACGTGGCGTTCCGGGTGGTGGGCACCGGCAGCGTGGGCACCCGCTCGTACGTGGTGCTGCTCACCGACCACCGGGACCAGCCGCTGGTGCTGCAGGTGAAGGAGGCCCGCCCGTCCGCGCTGCTGCCGTACCTGCCGGCCGGGCCGCGGCCCGCGGCGGACGGGCACGAGGGCCGCCGGGTGGTGCTCGGCCAGAAGCACATGCAGGTGGTCAGCGACACCCTGCTGGGCTGGACCACGGTCGACGGACTCCCCTACCAGGTGCGGCAGTTCCGCAACCGCAAGGGCAGTGTCGACCCGGCGGCGCTGCTGCCGGGCCAGCTGGACGACTACGCCCGGATCACCGGCGCGCTGCTGGCCCGGGCACACTCGCACACCGCCGACCCCGGCCTGCTGGCCGGGTACTGCGGCAAGAGCGAGGCACTGGACGAGGCCGTCGCCGCCTTCGCGGTGGCCTACGCCGACCGCACCGAGGCCGACCACGCCGACCTGCTGACGGCGGTGCGCAACGGGCGGCTGCCCGTCGAGCACGGCGTCTGACCGATCCGCCGCCCGCCCCACCCGGTGTCCGCCTCACTCGACGGCAGCGGCCCGGCGGCTCAGCGGGCCAGGAACGGCGCCACCGCGGCGACGAACCCGGCGGGCCGGGCACCGTGCACCAGGTGCCCGGCCTCGACGGTGACCAGGCGGCAGTCCGGGATCAGCCGGGCGAGTTCGGCGATCCGCTCCTGCGGGACGTGGCTGGCCGGGCCGCCGGCGACGGCCAGGGTGCGGGCGGTGATCCCGGCCAGCCCCTCCCGCCAGGCCGGGTCGGGGTCGTCGAGCTGGGCCTTGACCGCCCGGACCGCCGCCCAGTCGAAGTGCACGTCCGGGTCCGGGTCCTCGGCCGGCGCGCTCGCCGGGCGCGGGTACAGCGCGGGGATCTCCTCCAGGACCAGCCGGTCGATCCGCTCCGGCGCGGCCTGGGCGAGCAGGTAGGCGACGGCGCCGCCCATCGAGTGGCCGACCAGGTCGACGCGGGCGAGCCCGAGGGCGTCGAGGAAGGCCAGCACGTCGTCCCGCATCGCCTCCAGCGCGTAGGCGGCGGTGCGGGCGCTGTCGCCGTGGCCGCGCAGGTCGAGCGCGTACACGTGGTGGCCGGGGGCGAGCTCCGGCAGGACGGTGTCCCAGTCGGCGGCCCGCTCGCCGAGGGCGTGCAGCAGCACCAGCGGCGGGCCGCCGGGCCGTCCGCTCTCGCGGTAGGCGAGCGTCACCTCGGGCAGGTCCACGGTCCGGGTCCGTACGTCGGTCATGCCCGCCACGGTACGCGCCGACCACCGCCTAGCGGACCGGTGTTCGCCCTCGGCTCATCGCGACCGGTCCGCCGTCGTGCTGCTCGCGGGCCGTGGCGCGGCCGGCGAACACCGAGGCCAGGACGGCGAGTCCGGCCACCGCGGCGCACACCACGCTCGCCGTCAGGTAGGCGGAGCGGTGCCCGCCGCCGCCGACGGTCTCCCGCAGGTAGACCCCGGACAGGGCCGAGACCGCGACGGCCGCCGCGATCCGCTGGGCCATCTGCAGGATCGCCCCGCTCACCCCGGCCGCCTCGGCGGGCGCGTGGCGCAGCACGTACGCCTGGTTGGTGGAGCCCATCAGGCCGACCGAGGCGCCGCCGAGCAGTTGCAGCAGGGCCAGCAGCCAGGGCAGCACGGCGGCGGGCGCCCAGTGCGCGAGCAGTCCGCTGAACAGCATGGCGAGCGCGGAACCGACCATCCCGACGGTGACGGTGCGTCGGCCGTAGCGCTGGACGACCCGCCAGGCGAGCGCGGAGGCCACGCCCATGGCCACGGCGGAGGGCAGCGCGACCAGCGCGGCGCCCATCGGGGAGAGGCCGAGGCCGTCCTGGAGGAACATGGTCAGGACCAGCGAGGCGGCGAGCGAGGAGCCGAACTGGGCCATCGCGGTGGCCGTTCCGAGCGCGTACGGCGCGGAGCGGGTGAGGGCCGGGTGGATCAGCGGGTGGCCGCCGGACCGGGCGTAGCGCCGCTGCCACCAGGCGAGCGCGCCGAGCAGCAGCAGGGCGGCGGCCGCGAAGGCGAGCCAGCCGGTCCAGCCGGGCGGCCGGACGAAGGGCAGCATCAGGGCCAGGGTGAGCGCCCCGACCAGCAGCAGGCCGAGGACGTCGAGGTCGGCGTTCCGGGCGCTGGGGCGGGGCTTCGGCAGGTGGCGGGCCGCCAGGGCGACGGTGGCCAGGCCGAAGGGGACGTTGAGCAGGAAGGTGAGCCGCCAGCCGTGCTCGGGGCCGGCCAGGGCCAGCACCGCGCCGCCGATCGGCGGGCCGAGCGTGAAGGCGAGGCCGCCGGTGACGGCGTACATGCCGAGGGCGCGGGCCCGCAACTGGCCGTCGAAGACGTCCTGGAGGGTGCCGATCATCTGGGAGTTGACCAGGCCGGCGCCCACGCCCTGGAGCAGCCGGGCGGCGATCAGCACCCCGGGCTCGGTGGCGGTCGCGGAGACCAGGCTGACCAGGGTGAACAGGGCGAGGCCGGTGACGAAGAACCACTTGCGGCCCTTGACGTCGCCCAGCCGCCCGCCGGGGATCAGCGCGAGGCCGAAGGCGAGCGAGTAGCCGGCCACGATCCACTGGAGGTCGGCGGGCCCGGCGTGCAGGGTCTCGCGCAGGGCGGGGATGGAGGTATTGAGGACGGACTGGTCGAGCAGCGTGGTGAAGCCGCCCGCGACGCAGACCAGCAGGACCCGGCGCCCGGCGGCGTCGAAGCGCTCCTTGGGTCCCCCGGGCTTCCCGGGTTCCTCGGGCGCCCCGCCGTTCCCGGGGCTCTCCTCGGGCTCCTTCGCTATCGGCCCGGTGGCGGCGCTCACGGCTCGACCACCACCAGCGCGTACCGGGCCTCGCCCGGGCCGAGGCTGCGGAAGCGGCTGGTGCTGCCGACGTAGCGCAGGCAGTCGCCGGGGCCGAGCGGCTGCGGCTCACCGTCCACGGTCAGCTCCAGGTTCCCCTCCAGCAGCCAGAGGTGGTGCTCCCGGCCGGGCGTGCAGGCGCGGTCGTAGGCGATGTCCGCGCCGGCCGGCAGCCGGCCCTCGATGATCTCCGCGCGCAGCGAGCCGTGCGGCGGCGAGACCGACCGGCGGACGAACCCGGTCGTCCCGTCCCGCCACACCTGCTGCTCCCCGGCCCGCACCAGCCGGGCCGGACCGGACTCCACCTCGGCGAGCAGCCGGGACATGGTCCGCCCGTACACGGCGCAGAGCCGCCCGAGCAGCGCGGCCGTCGGGCTGACCTCCGCCCGCTCCACTCGGGACAGCGTCGACCGGCTGACGTCCGCCAGCCGTGCCAACTCCTCCAAGGTCCACCCGCGTTCCAGCCTCAGCTCGGCGAGTCGTTGTGCCAGCCGCTCGTCGGCGGCCGCGTCGATTCCCATATTCGCGATGCTATCCCGGATATGAGATCCACTCACCGGGGTCGGCCCCGGGGCCCCGGGTCGTCGGAAGCCTTCGGGCGGCGGCCCCGCCCCGGCGCACGCGGCGCCCCGAGCCGGGGCGAGGTGCGCGCGGACGCCGGGGCGGG
>NZ_LFVW01000796.1:0-4396 GCF_001182915.1 Kitasatospora sp. MY 5-36 | reverse complement strand
CCCAGCGCGCCGCTGCCGCAGCACAGGTCGAGCACCACCGCGCCCGGGGCGGTCAGCGCGGTGGCGGCGGCGGCCAGGAACTCGCTGCGGCGGCGCGGGACGAAGACGCCCGGGTCGACGGCGATCCGCAGACCGGCGAACTCGGCCCAGCCGACGACGTGTTCGAGCGGCCGCCCGTCGGCACGGAGGCGGACCATGGCGGCCAGGTCGGCGGGCGAGGCGGCGGCGGAGAGCAGGATCCGCGCCTCGTCCTCGGCGAACACGCACCCGGCGGCGCGAAGACGGGAGACCACCGAGGAACGGAGGGAGGCGGAGGAGAAGACCGACAAGAGAAACCCCTTGGGGGAAGACGGGAGAGCTGACGACTCCGTCAGGGCTCCCGCGGGGGCCGACACCGCGTCGGCGCGCCGTTCGCGCTATGCGCGCGAGGCGCCCACGCGGCCGCGCTCCGGGAGCACCCGCTCGGACATTCCGTAAATGGGGCTCACCTCCCTGAGTCGCGGTCATGCTCGGCGTCGGCCACCCTACCGCACCGTCAGTCGGGAACGGTCGAACAATGTCCACCGGCCCCGCCGAACCCGCCTTGGCGCGCGCCGTGCCTCACGCTCGTTCATCCGAGCTATTCGATAGCTCCACTGACAGTACACAGCTTGTAGCGGATCGTGACGGCCACCCATAGTGACGCTATGACGAGACAATCCCGCGGAGCGTCACGGCTTCGCGCCCGAACGGCCCGCTTCATCAGCGCCGCGGCCACGCTGGGTTTGCTCGGCGCAGGCCTCGCCGCCCCGCTCGCCCCACTCGCCCAGGCCGTCACGCCCGCGCACCGCCCCGCCGCGCCGCTGCCGGAGCGGGTCGGGGCCACCGGCACCCCCCTGCTCCAGGAGGCCTTCACCGGTGCCACCGCCGACTCGCGCTTCATCGCCGTCGGCTCCGCCTGCCTCACCGGCGCGGCCCCCGCCCAGCCCGGGCCGGGCGACCACCCGCTCGGCGGCTGCCCCGCCGCCGAGACCGGCCCGGTGCCGCCGCTGGACTCCGCGCCGCTCGGCTACCTGCGGATCACCGACTCCGGCAACGACCAGAGCGGCGCGGTGCTCTTCGACCAGGCCCTGCCCGCCGGCAACGGCCTGGACGTGACGTTCGACCAGTGGCAGTACGGCAGCACCACGCCGAACACCCCGGCCGACGGCATCTCGTTCTTCCTGGTGAACGGGGACGTCTCGCTCACCCACCCCGGTGCGTTCGGCGGCAGCCTCGGCTACGCCCAGAAGCTGCCCGACGACAACCCGAACCTCGGCTTCCTGCCCGGCGTCGACCGCGGCTACCTCGGCGTCGGGCTCGACGTGCTCGGCAACTACTTCGGCGACTGGGAGCAGCGCGGCAACGGCTGCTCCCAGCGCTCCCCCGCCGGTACGTCCTTCCGCGTTCCCGCGCCCGGCGCCAACATGGTCACCGTCCGCGGCCCCGGCGACGGCACCACCGGCTACTGCTTCCTCACCGCGACGACCAGCAACTTCACCACCAACGGCCCGTGGCCCTCCACCCTGCCCGGCAAGCTCCAGGGCCCGCTCACCACGCTGCCCGCCGGGGTGACCCCAGCCGAGGCCCAGACCCTGCTGGAGCCCTCGCGCCGCCGGGTGAACGTGCACCTGACGCCGGCGCCCTCCCCGGTGCTGACGGTCTCCGTCGACTTCAACGACGGCACCGGCTCGCACCAGGTGCTCCAGACCCCCGCACCGGAACCGGTGCCCTCGACCTACAAGTTCGGCTTCGCCGGCTCCACCGGCCTGTTCACCGACGTCCACCTGATCCGCAACGTGGTGATCTACACCGACCAGCCGCTGCCCGAGCTGAACCTGGTCAAGCAGCCGCACGAGCCGCTGCCCGGGCTGCTGACGGTGGGCACCCCGATCCCGTACGACTTCGTGGTCACCAACTCCGGGAACGTGCCGATCGCCAACCTGGCCGTCAACGACCCGAAGGTCGGGCCGGTCACCTGCCCGGTGAACACCCTGGCGCCCGGTGAGACGGTGACGTGTACGGCGACGTACCTGGTCACCGCCGCGGACGCCGCCCAGGGCCACGTGACCAACACCGCCCAGGCCACCGGAACCACCGACGTCGGCCCGGTCACCTCGCCGCCCGACACGGTCACCCTGCCGGTGGTGGCGCCACCGGGCATCACCCTGACCAAGCACGTCGACGCACCCGAGCCGTTCCACGTCGGCGACACCGTGCCGTACAGCTACGTGGTCACCAACACCGGCGGCAGCCCCGTGACGGCGCTCTCGGTGACGGACGACAAGGCCACCGGGATCACCTGCGACTCCACCGTCCTGGCACCGGCCGGCAGCCCCGGGGACAGCACGGTCTGCCACGGCAGCTACGTCGTGACGGCGGCCGACGCCCAGGACGGGAAGGTCCTCAACCACGCCACGGCCAACGGGACCTCGGACGGCCGGCCGGTCACCGCGGAGGCCCAGGCCACCGTCACGGTGATCGGCCCGTCCTCGATCTCCCTGACGAAACAGGCCGGCACCCCCGGTCCGGTCCACACCGGGGACACCGTCACCTACACCTACACGGTGACCAACACCGGCACGACCACGCTGACCGACGTGAGCGTGGCCGACGACCACGTCCAGAACGTGACCTGCGACCACACCACCCTGCTCGCGGGGCAGGCCGCCACCTGCCACGGCACCTACACCGTGACCGCCGCCGACGAGCAGCTCGGCCACGTCACCAACACCGCCCAGGCGGACAGCACCGGGCCGCTGGGCGAGCTGGTGCAGAGCCCGATCGCCCAGGTGACGCTGCCGGTGGCGGGCGTCCCGAAGCTCGACCTGACGAAGCGGGCCGACAGCGCCGGGCCGTTCCACGTCGGGGACACCGTCGCGTACACCTACACGGTGACCAACTCCGGGACGACGGTGATCGACGACCTGACCGTGGCCGACGACCACGTCTCGTCCGTGAGCTGCGACCGGACCACCCTGGAGCCCGGCCAGACGGCCACCTGCCACGGGACGTACACCGTGACGGCGGCCGACGCCCAGGCCGGGCACATCACCAACACGGCGCACGCCAACGGCACCGACCCCCAGGGCCAACCAGTGCAGAGCCCGCCCGTCGAGGCCACCGTCGACGTCGTCACCCCGGTGTCCGCGCTCATCATCGCCAAGCAGGCCGACAGCGCGGGCCCGTTCCAGGTCGGTGACACGGTGCACTACACCTACACGGTGACCAACTCCGGGATGACGGTGATCAACAGCATCATCGTCAGCGACGACCACGTGTCGTCCGTGACCTGCGACCAGACGACCCTCACCTCCGGCCAGAGCACCACCTGCCACGGCACCTACACCGTCACGGCGGCCGACGCCCAGGCCGGACACGTCACCAACACCGCCCACGCCGACGGCACCGACCCCCAGGGCCGGCCGGTGCAGAGCGCGCCGGTCCAGGCCACGGTGACGGTCGGTACCGCCACGTCCTCGCTGGCCGTCACCAAGCGGTCCGACGCCGCCGGGACGGTGTACCCGGGTGACACCGTCACCTACACGTACACCGTCACCAACACCGGGAGCACCACGCTGACCGGCCTCACCGTCGGCGACGACCGCGTCCGGCAGGTGACCTGCGAGCAGACCACCCTCGATCCGGGGCAGAGCACCACCTGCCACGGCACGTACACGGTGACGGAGGCGGACGCGCAGGCGGGCAGCGTCACCAACACCGCCCAGACCTCCGCCCGCGACCCGCAGGGGCAGACCGTGCAGAGCCCGCCGGTCGAGCTCTGCATCTCCGTCGCGCCCTGCCCGCCGAAGGGGCACGACCACAAGGGCGGCGGGGGCAAGGGCTGCCCGAGCCGTCCGGGCCACCATCCGATTCCGCCGCAGAAGGGCGGCCCCGGCGGCGAGCTGCCCCAGGCCGGGGCGCCGGTCGCCGTCCTCGGCCTGGCCGGGGGCGGGCTGGTGACCCTCGGTGGGGCGCTGTTCTACCGGGCCCGGCGCCGCGCGGCCGCCGGTCGGTTCGTGGCGTAGCAGCCCCGATCACCGCCTGATCCCCGCCGTCCACCGGTCGACGGACCGCCCTCGGTGCCTACGGGCACCGAGGGCGGTTCCGTGTCCGGACCGGGGCTGCCACCCGGGTCGGACCGGGGCTGCTATACGGGTCGGACCGGGATTCAGGCGGGCTGCGGGGCCGGCGGCCTGGTGCGGTAGCCGCCGCCCCGGCCCGGGGGCACCAGGCAGGGCAGCAGCCAGTCCCAGAGGGCGCCGACCCGGCGGGCACGCTCCCCGGCGGGGCAGCCGTCGGCGAACACCACCTCCAGACCGCAGGCGGCGGCCACCACCAGCGTCTCCGGGCCGAGGCCGCCCGAGCGGTCGCGCAG
>NZ_LFVW01000795.1:0-4400 GCF_001182915.1 Kitasatospora sp. MY 5-36 | reverse complement strand
GCCGGCGGCGCGCTCGGCGGCGGCGGTCACGGCGCGCTCGGGCAGGGGCCGTACGCGCGGCTGAGGCCCGGGCCGGACACCCTGTACGACCTCGCCAGCCTCACCAAGGTGGTCGCGCTCTGGCCCTGCGCCGGGGTGCTGCGGCAGTCCGGACGGCTGCCGCTGGACGAGCCGCTCGGCGCCTGGTGGCCGCCCGCCGCCGGGCACCCCGCCGGAGCGGTGACGGTCCGTCAACTCCTGGCCCACACCGCCGGGATGCTCCCGTACACCCGCTTCGAGCAGCTCTACGGGCGCGACCCGTCGGCGATCCGGGCCGGGGTCCTCGCCGCCCCGTCGCACCGGCCGCCGGGTGCGGCCGTCGAGTACACCGACCGGGCCGCCGTGCTGCTCAGCTACCTGGTCGAGGACCTCGGCGGGGCGCCGCTGGACCGGCTCGCCGAGCAGTGGGCCTGGCGGCCGCTCGGGATGGCCGACACCCGCTACGGTCCGCTCGGTGCCGCGCTCGCCGCCCGCACCGCGCCCACCGAGTACGAGCAGGGCGCCGGCGCCCACCTGTGCGGCGTCGTCCACGACCCCTCGGCCCGGCTGCTCGGCGGGGTCTCCGGCAACGCCGGGGCCTTCTCCACCGCCCGCGACCTCGCCCGCTTCCTCACCGCGCTGCTCGCCCCGCCGCCCGGGCTGCCCTGGAGCGGGGCGTGGATCGAGGAGTCGCTGCGCGAGCAGACCGGCGGCCTCGCCCCCGCCCGCGGCCTGTCCTGGCTGTACGCCCCCGGCACCGGACCGGCCGAGGGCACCTTCGTCCACTACGGCTTCACCGGCACCGGCTTCTGGGTCTCCCGGCGGCTCGGCCGCTGGGCCCTGCTGCTCACCAACAAGGTGCACTACGACCGGGACATCCAGCGGCTCACCGAGCTGCGCAACGCCTTCCGGCGGGCCGTCTTCGGCTGAGGCCGCCCCCGGCACTCATTCGGGTGGATTCGGCGCGAACAGCCGTTTGGCGGGCGGGGATCGCGGCAGATTGTCCCCGACGGCGGCGGTCGGCGGAGGAGGCGCGATGACGGACACCTGGGCACTCTCGGAGGAGGAGTGGCTCGCCGGGATGGTGCGCGCCTACGTCGGGTGCAGCGTGCTGCTCACCGACGAGGCGGGCAGGGTCCTGCTGCTGAAGGCCAGTTACCGCGACCAGTGGCAGTTCCCCGGCGGCGGGATGGACCCGGGGGAGGGGCCCGCCGAGTGCGCCGCCCGCGAACTGTACGAGGAGACGGGGCTGTTGGCCGGGCCGCTGCGGCTGCTCGTCGTGGAGTGGCGCGACGCCATCCCCGACCAGGGCGAACACGCCCACCCCGCCGTGCAGTTCATGTTCGACGGCGGGACGGTCGCGGCCGGGTCGGTGGTCCGGGCGCAGGTCGAGGAGATCGCCGACCACGGGTACTTCACCCCGGCCCAGGCGGCCGTCCTGCTGCAGCCCGGTGCGGCGCGCCGGCTCACCGGGGCCCTGGAGGCCCGGCGGACGGGCGCCGCCACGCTGCTGCACTCGGACGGGTACGTGGGGTGACGGACGGTCAGATGAGCGTGCTCCAGTAGTACCAGAACCGGTTGAGGACCAGCAGCGCGATCACCGCCGCCCACAGCACCGGCAGCGCCCAGTGGTAGCGCGCCGCCTCCCGGGCGACCACGCCCAGCCGCGGGCCCACCGGGATCACGCCCGAGCGCAGGTTGTGCAGCGTGGTGTACCAGAACAGCGCCACCACCGTCGCCCACACCACCATGCAGTACGGGCAGAGCGCGCCGATGTCGTACAGCGCCTGGTAGATCAGCCAGTGCGCGAACCCCACGCCCACCGCGGTGCCCGCGTTCAGCCCCAGCCAGAACCAGCGCCGGTACGCCGCACCGGCGAGCAGCCCCGCACCGATCGCCGCCAGCGCGCCGAAGGCCGCCAGCCCGAGCAGCGGGTTCGGGAAGCCGAAGACCTCCGCCTGCTCGGTGCGCATCACCGAACCGCAGCTGATCACCGGGTTGATGTTGCAGTTGGGGACGTAGGAGGGGTTCTCCAGGATGCGGAGCTTGTCGAAGGTCAGGACCGCCGAGGCGGCCAGCCCGACCAGACCGCCGAGGAACAGCAGGAAGGCGTAGGCCCGGCTCGCGCCGATCGGGGCCCGGGCCCGGGCGGCGTCGTCGGGAGCGGAGCGGGACGGGGGCACGGTGGTAGCAGCGGACATGGCAGCACACTCCGGTGGCTGGCTGGGAGGAGCCGGCCCGGCCGGGAGTTCGGCCGGGCCGGGTGGTGCCGTACGGTGCGGTGGTGCGCGGGGGCGGGGGCGCGGCCTACTGGAGGCCGGCGGCCTGCTTCACCTGCGCGGTGAACTGCTCCGGCGGGACCACGGCGTTCCCGGCGAACAGGGTGATCTGCTTGCCGTCCACCTTGACGGTCGGGGTGCCGGTCACGCCGCTGTCGTTGAACGCGTCGGCGACCTTGGCCGCCCACGGGGCGTAGGTCTTGTCGGTCACCGCCTTCACGAAGGCGTCCGTCTTCAGCCCGGGCACCTGGCCGGCCAGGTCCAGGATGTGGTTGACGTCGCCGAAGCCGTCCTCGCGCTCGTCCGGCTGGTTGGCGTACAGCACGTCGTGGAACGCCTTGAACTGGTCCACGCCCTCGTTCAGCGCGGCGCCGACGGCGGCCAGCGCGGTGCGCGAGCCCTTGCCGCCGAGGCTCTTGTCCAGGAAGGCCGCCAGGTGGAACTCCACCTTGATCTGGCCGTCCTCGGTGAGCTTCTTGACGGTCTCGCCGTTCGCCGCCTCGAAGTGCTTGCAGACCGGGCAGCGGAAGTCCTCGTAGACCGCCATGGTGTGCGGGGCGTCGGCCTTGCCGTAGGTGATCACCGTGCCGTTCGGGCCGGAGGCGTTGGCCGGGGTGACCAGCGGCGCGGACGCGGCGGCGGAGGACTTGTCGTTCTTGTCCGAGGCCGAGTTGACCGCCACGGCGACACCGCCCGCGAGGGCCAGCACGACGACGGCGGAGACCGTCACGACGATCCGCTGACGGCGCTTGGCGGCCTGCTGCTCGCGGCGCTGCGCCTCCTGGATCCGCTCGCGGGCACTGATGCGCTTCTTGTTCTTGTCCTGGGACACGGGGGAGTCAACTCCTGTACGCGGCGCGCGGGTGCGCGCGGGAAGCCGCAGCTGCTGCGGCGGGGTCGGTGAACGCGGGAGTCGTGCGCACTGCCTGCGGGCGTACCGGGCCCGTTTCGGGCGGGTACGGGGATGATCAGATGAGGCCGGAGATCAGCAGGCAGGCGCGAAGGCGGGCGGGCCGCGCCGGGGCGCCGGGCTCAGCACCACGTCCTCGCGGCGCGGCCGCGGGCGGTCCGACACCGGCAGCGGCACCCGCAGCACCGGACGGACCGGGGCCGGGAGCAGCAGGACGACCAGGGCGCGCAGCGGGCAGGCCAGCGACTCGCTCAGCGCGCGCAGCGCCCGGGCCAGGCCGGACAGGGCGGCGTCGCCCATCCGCAGCCAGGCGGAGGCCGCCAGCGCGATCACCAGGTGCACCAGCAGGAGCAGCAGCTGGGTCGCGGCGGGCGCCAACTGGGCGGTGTGCCCCAGCGGGCCGCTCAGCAGCGAGCCGTCCACCGAACCGCCACCACAGACCAGCAGGTTCACCCCGCGTGCGGGCACCTGACCGGCCAGCACCGGCGAACAGCCGGCCTGGCCCAGGTTGAACGTGGTGTTGAGCAGCAGCTCGACCGGCACCATCACGCCGGAGATGTGCAGCAACCGCCGCTCCCCGCCGGCCAGCACGGTCGCGACCAGGAAGACGACGGCACCGGCCGTGGCCACCAGCGACAGCGGCAGCGGACGGCCCGTGATGACCACCTGGCCCAACGCGGCCATCGGCACGGCGAGCGCGGTGAACACCGCGGCCCGCAGGGCCCTGGTCGCATGGGAGGAGGTCGTCACGCTCCGGAGTATGCCATGGCCTCCGCGTCCGGCACGAGGGCCCGTAGGTCCCTGGTCCGGCTGACGCGCGCTCAGTAGCCTGCGAGGTCGCCCGTCGGGTCGACAGCAGCCGCGGCCGGATTAGCCTGGAAGGCGTTCCCGCTGACCCGACGAGGGGGCGAGCGCACATGGCGAAACCCGAGACCACGGTGGGACAGGTGCTGCTGGCCCGCATCGAGGCGCAGGCCGTGGTGCTGGCCGGCCTGGACGAGGCCGTCCGGGCCGACGAACCGGACGCCGTGCACCGGATGCGGGTCGCCTGCCGGCGGCTGCGCAGCGCCCTGCGGACCTTCCGGCGGCTGTTCGCCCCCGGCACCACCGACGAGCTGGTCGCCGAGCTGCGCTGGCTCGCCGCCGCGCTCGGCGGGGCGCGGGACCGCGAGGTGCTGGCCGAACGGCTCGCC
>NZ_LFVW01000078.1:0-3262 GCF_001182915.1 Kitasatospora sp. MY 5-36 | reverse complement strand
GGACACCGGTGGAGCAGCTGTCGGTGGCCGAGCTGTCGCGGCTGCTGTCGGCGAAGGTCGGCGGCGCTGTGGTGCTGGACGAGTTGACGGCGGGCCGGGATCTCGACGCGTTCGTGCTGTTCTCGTCGGGCGCGGGTGTGTGGGGAAGCGGTGGCCTGGGCGGCTATGCGGCGGCGAACGCGCACCTGGACGCGTTGGTCGAGGATCGCAGGGCCCGGGGCCTGGTGGCTTCTTCGGTCGCGTGGGGCCTGTGGGCCGGTGTCGGGATGGCCGCGAGCTCGGGCGGTGAGCGGTTGCGCGAGTTCGGTATGGAGGGCATCGACGGGCGTCGGGGCATGCTGGCGCTGGGCCAGGTCCTGGACGCGGGCGAGGGTGCGATGGTGGTGGCCGGCTTCGACTGGCCGCAGTTCGTGCCGACCTACACCC
Organism: Kitasatospora sp. MY 5-36; assembly: GCF_001182915.1. Taxonomy (NCBI): domain Bacteria; kingdom Bacillati; phylum Actinomycetota; class Actinomycetes; order Kitasatosporales; family Streptomycetaceae; genus Kitasatospora; species Kitasatospora sp. MY 5-36. Next base: position 2,836 of record NZ_LFVW01000078.1, on the reverse strand, counting down.
TCTACCGGGCCAGCCGTCTGCTGGCGGACCTTCCCGAGGTCCGCGCGGTCCTGGCCGCCGAGGCCGCCGTCACCACGACGACCGAGGAAGTCGGCGCGTGGGCGGGCCGGTTGGCCGGAATGCCGGTCGCTGAGCAGCGCCAGGTCCTGACCGACCTGGTGCGAGGCCACGCGGCCGCGGTCCTCGGCCATGACTCGGCGGACGACGTGCTGCCGCAACGCGCGTTCAAGGAGCTGGGCTTCGACTCCGTCGGAGCCGTCGAGCTGCGGAACCGCCTCTCCAAGGAGGTCGGTGTCAAGCTGGCCTCCACGATGGTCTTCGACCACCCGAACGCCACCGCCCTCGCGGACTACGTACGGGGTGAGCTGGTCGGCACCGGCGGAGCGGACGACGGCGATCCGGTGCTGGAGACCCTGGAGCGGCTGGCCGCCGAACTGGACTCCGTCGACGGGGGAGCCGACGCGCGCCAGGACATCACCGAGCGCATGCAGACCCTGCTGTCCCGGTGGATGCGGCGCGGCGCCCCCGGCGCCGGCGCGGAGGACGGTGGCGCCGCCGCCACCCGGCAGACCGTGGCCGGACAGCTCAACGAAGCCTCGGCCGACGAGGTTCTGGACTTCATCAACAAGGAACTGGGGGCGTCGTGATGATCTCCGGTGCTCAGATCAAGACGACGTCGAGGAGGACCCACGATGGCCGATGAGAAGCAGCTGCTCGACGCTTTGAGGAAGCTGGCCGCCGAGCACTTCGAAACCCGTGAGCGGGTCAAGGAGCTGGAGTCCGGCGCCCGCGAGCCGATCGCGATCGTGGGCATGGGGTGCCGGTACCCGGGCGGGGCGGTCGGTCCCGAGGAGTTCTGGAACCTGGTGGCCGACGGCGTCGACGCGGTGGGCGGGTTCCCGTCCGACCGCGGCTGGGAGGCGTTCGACAACCAGGGCGGATACCGCCGACAGGGCGGATTCATCTACGACGTGGCCGACTTCGACGCGGGGTTCTTCGGGATCAGCCCGCGTGAGGCGCTGGCATGGACCCGCAGCAGCGGCTGCTGCTGGAGACCTCGTGGGAGGCGATCGAGCGCGCGGGGATCGACCCGAAGTCGCTGCACGGCTCGGCGACCGGCGTCTTCGTCGGTGCGAGCCACGCCGGTTACGAGGCCAGCCTGCCCGTCGAGGACGCCAGCCTGGACGGCTACCGGCTGATCGGTACGGTGTCGTCCGTGGCGTCGGGCCGGATCTCGTACTGCCTGGGTCTGACCGGTCCGGCGGTGACGGTGGACACGGCCTGCTCGTCCTCGCTGGTGGCGATGCACCAGGCGATCCTGGCGCTGCGGGCCGGTGAGTGCTCGATGGCGCTGGCCGGCGGTGTCGCGGTGATGGTGTCGCCGGGTGCGTTCATGGAGTTCGGGCGTCAGGGCGGTATGGCGTCGAGCGGCCGGTCGAAGGCGTTCTCGGAGGAGGCCGACGGGATCGGCTGGGGCGAGGGCGCGGGCATGGTGCTGTTGGAGCGCCTGTCCGACGCCCGGCGCAACGGGCACCAGGTACTGGCGGTGATCCGTGGCAGTGCGGCCAACCAGGACGGTGCGTCGAACGGCCTGTCCGCGCCGAACGGTCCCTCGCAGCGGCGGGTGATCCGCGCGGCGCTGGCCAACGCCCAGCTGTCGCCCTCCGACGTCGACGCGGTGGAGGCCCACGGCACGGGTACGACGCTCGGTGACCCGATCGAGGCGGGCGCGCTGCTGGCCACGTACGGCCAGGAGCGGTTCGAGGACCGGCCGTTGTGGCTGGGCTCGGTGAAGTCCAACATCGGGCACTCGCAGTGCGCCGCCGGTGTGGCCGGGGTGATCAAGATGGTGATGGCGCTGCGGCACGAGGTGCTGCCGAAGACGCTGTTCGCCGAGGAACCGTCCTCGCACGTGGACTGGACGTCCGGGAACGTGCGGCTGCTGAGCGAACCGGTGGCGTGGCCGGCGGGCGAGCGGCCGCGTCGCGCGGGTGTGTCGGCGTTCGGCGTGAGCGGGACGAACGTCCACGTGATCGTGGAGGAGGCCCCGGCGGCCGTCGAGGCGGCGGCTGAGCCGGCGGGCCAGGAGAGCCCGGTGCTCACCGGGGCGGCGGATGTGGCCTGGCCGGTCTCCGGTCGCAGCGTGGCGGCGCTGGCCGGTCAGGCGGGTCGACTGCGTGAACACGTCGCGGAGCGGCCGGAGTTGTCGGTCCGCGATGTGGCGTGGTCGCTCGCGACGACGCGTGCGGCACTGGAGCACCGGGCGGTCGTGCTCGGTGGCGAGCGGAACGAGCTGGCGGCGGGGCTGACGGCCGTCGCCGCCGGGCAGCCGGCGGCGGGTGTGGTCACGGGGTCGGTGGCTGCCGCCGGTGTGGGGCGGACGGTGTTCGTCTTCCCCGGCCAGGGCAGCCAGTGGGTCGGCATGGGGCGTGAGCTGGCGGAGGCCTCGCCGGTGTTCGCGGCCCGGCTGGCTGAGTGTGCTGCGGCCCTGGCGCCTTACGTGGACTGGCAGTTGGACGATGTGCTGGCGGGGCGCCACGGTTTCGAAGCCGCTGACGTCGTGCAGCCGGCGCTGTGGGCCGTGATGGTGTCGCTCGCTGCGGTATGGCAGGCGGCTGGTGTCGCTCCGGACGCGGTGCTGGGTCACTCGCAGGGCGAGATCGCCGCTGCCGCCGTCGCTGGGATTCTCTCCCTGGACGACGCTGCCAAGGTCGTCGCTCTGCGGAGCAAGACCCTGAAGGTGCTGGCGGGTCGTGGTGGGATGCTGTCAATCGCGGAGCCGGTGGAGGGTGTTCGGGCGCGGATCGCGTCGTACGGCACCCGCCTTTCCGTCGCG
>NZ_LFVW01000794.1:0-4413 GCF_001182915.1 Kitasatospora sp. MY 5-36 | reverse complement strand
CCGGCCCCGGGCACGCGGGGCCACGGCGGCGGCCACCGCCGCCACGGCGACGGCCGCGAGGACGGTGAGGGCGAGGAGGCCCGCCTCGATGCCGGCGCCGCTCTCGGGTGGAGCGGGGCGCGTGGTGAGGACGACCGCCGGGGTGACAGCGGCGACGGTGCCGACGGTGCCGTGGCCGTACTGATGGCCAGGGCCGCGGGAGGCGGCGGCTTCCCGGTCTTCGGCCGGCTGGTCGACGGTCAGGTCCGGGCGGTAGCCGAGGACGACGGCGGCGGCCGAGCCCGGGTCGGCCGCCGCCCGGGGGCGGGGCGGCGGCGTGGTCACGCGAAGGTGCCGAACCGTTCGGCCGGGATGTCCTGCGGCAGCAGCAGGCTGAGTTCGTCCAGGTCCACCACGTCGACCCGGGACAGCCGGCCCGCCTGCCGGGTGACCATCGCTTCGAGCACCTGCCGGGCGAACCGGCCGTTGCCGAAGGAGCGGTCGCGCGGGACGGCGCCGAACAGGGTGCCGAGTGCGGCCAGGGTCTCCGGGGTGCAGGTGTAGCCGGCGGTCTCGGCCCGCGCCCGGACGATGGCGACGAGTTCCTCGTCCGCGTAGTGCTCGAAGGTGACCTCCCGGGAGAACCGGGAGGCCAGGCCGGGGTTGGAGGCGAGGAAGCCGCGCATCTCCTCCCGGTAGCCGGCCACGATCACCACGACCTCGTCGCGGTGGTCCTCCATCAGCTTCACCAGGGTGTCCACCGCCTCCTGCCCGAAGTCCCCGCCGCTGCCGTCGCGGGGCGTCAGGGTGTACGCCTCGTCGATGAACAGCACGCCGCCCCGGGCGCGTTCGAAGGCGTCCCGGGTGAGGTGGGCGGTGTGGCCGAGGTAGCGGCCGACCAGGTCGGCGCGGGCGGTCTCGACCAGCCGGCCGGAGGGCAGCACGCCGAGTTCGGCGAGGAGTTCGCCGTACAGCCGGGCGATGGTGGTCTTGCCGGTGCCGGGCGGGCCCGAGAACACCAGGTGGTGGCCGAGGGGGGCGGCGGGCAGCCCGGCCTCGACCCGGCGCCGGGACTGGCGGGTCAGGTTGACCAGGTCCTCGACCTGCTCCTTGGCGGCGGCGAGGCCGACCATGGCGCGCAGCCGGTCGAGCAGGCCGGGCTCCCCGGCCCACCCCTCGCCGGCGGCGGCCGGGGCGAACTCCTCGCCGACGTCGGCGGGCAGCAGCCGGGTGAGCGCCGCGTTGTCGAACTGCTCCAGTTCGGCGAGCCGGGAGGCCTGCCGGTCGACCATCTCCTCGAACACCTTGCGGGCGGCGCGGCCGTTGCCGAACTCCGCGCCCTTGGGCATCCGGTCGAAGTGCGCGGCGAGCGCCTCCCGGGTGCCCTCGGCGAGCTCGTAGCCGTGTCCGCCGGCGGCCTGCTCGACGATCGTGGCGAGCTCGTCGGCGCGGTAGTTCCGGAACTCGACGGTGCGGCTGAACCGGGAGGCCAGGCCCGGGTTGGAGGCCAGGAACCCGCGGATCCCGGCCTCGTACCCAGCGACGATCACCACCAGGTCGTCGCGGTGGTCCTCCATCAGCTTCACCAGGGTGTCGACGGCCTCCCGGCCGAAGTCCGGGCCGGCCGCGCCTGAGCCCGCCGACAGGGTGTAGGCCTCGTCGACGAACAGCACCCCGCCGAGGGCCTCCCTGACCACCTCGGTGGTCTTCAGGGCCGTCCCGCCGACGACGGGGGCGACCAGGTCGGCCCGGGCGACCTCGACCAGGTGACCGCTGCGCAGCACGCCGAGTTCGGCGAGGATCGCCCCGTAGAGCCGGGCGACGGTGGTCTTGCCGGTGCCGGGCGGACCGGCGAAGACGAGGTGCCGGCTCATCGGCAGGGCGGGCAGCCCGGCCTGCTCGCGGCGGCGGGTCAGCTTGCCGAGGTTGACCAGGGTGGCGACCTGCTCCTTGACGCCCTCCAGCCCGACCAGGGCCCGGAGGACGGCCTGCGGGCCGACGGCCTCCTCCCCGAGAGCTTCCGTACCGTCGCCGGCGGCGTCCGCAGCGACGGCGGCGGTGGCGGCCGCCGTGCCGTGGGCGTCCGGCGAGCGGTTGTCCCGGCTGTCGAGGTTCTCCACCACGAGGCGGTCGGTCGGCGCGGTCTGCCACAGCCCGGCGCCCTGGTTCCCGGCGGCCGTGCAGTCGGTGAGCCGGACGGGCTCCGCGGACTCGGAGCGCAGCCCGTCCACGGTGTTGTCGCCGAGCCGACAGGAGGTCAGGGTGGCCCGGGAGCCGGGCAGCAGGTGCAGCCCGTGCCGCCGGTTGGTCCCCAACCGGGCACGGGTGGCGGCCAGTTCGCCGCCGCGTTCGACGCTCGCGCCGTCGAGGGCGTTGCCGGTGGACTCGACGTCGCGCAGGATGGCGACGCCCCCGGCGCCGACCGAGATCCCGCAGGACCCGCTGCCGCGCACCAGGCCGCCGCCGAGGTGGGTGTGGGCGCCGTCGGCGATCCGCACCCCGTGCCGTCCGGCGTCGACGACGGTGACGTCCTCCAGTCGGCCGCGCCCGTCGCCCAGCACCTCGATCCCGTGGCGGCCGGCGGCGGTGACGGTGCCGCGGCACAGCAGCGGGTCGGCGCCGTCGCGCACCACGATGCCGGCACCGGCCGCGCGGCGGACCTCCAGGCGGTCGAACTCGGCGGCGCTCCCGCCGGTGAGCTCGACACCGTCGGTCCCGGCGTCGCGCACCACCGTCCGCAGCAGGCTGGGCCCGGCCGACCCTCCAACGTGAATGCCGACCCCGGCAGGGGCGGTGACCTCGCAGTCCTCCAGGGTGCCCCGGGCCCGGCCCGCGATGTGCAGACCGTACCCCTGGGGGCGGACGGCGCGGCAGCGGCGCAGCAGCGGGTCGGTGCCGTCGGTGAGGACGTAGCCGTGGCCGCGCACGGCGGTGACGGTGCAGTCCTCCAGCACGACCCGGGCGGCGGAGCCGACGAAGACGCCGAGCGCGCTGTCCCGGATCGCGGTGCGCAGCAGGCGCGTGCTGCTCCGCTCCTCCAGGGCGACGGCGGGCTTGTCGGTGCCGGAGATCTCGCAGTCCTCGACGACGCCGCGCGCCTCGCCGTTGGCGCACAGGCCGTTGCCGCGCGCGTCGCGCAGCACGCAGCGCCGGACGGTCGGGTCGGCCCGCTCGCCGATGACCACGGCCGAGGTGCCCAGGTGCTCGACGACGCTGTCCTCGATCACGCTGGAGCCGGTGGAGGTCTCCACCAGCCCGGCGCCGGCCGGGTTGGTGACCCGGCTGCCGCACATGGCGAGTTCGCCCGGCCCGCGGGTGAGCACGGCGGTCCAGGCGTTGCCGATCACCTCGCAGTCCCGCACGGTGAGGCGGCCGCGCGGGACGTCGACGGCGGGCAGTTCGTCGTCCTGCCCCTGGAGCACCAGACCGGTCAACCGGACGGCCTCGGTGAGCACCTGGACCACCGAACCGCGCCGGGGGCTGATCCGCACACTGCCCCGGACGTCGGCGGCGGTGATGCTCACGGCCTTGGTGAGCACCAGGTTCTCGTCGTACCGGCCGGGCCGGACCGAGATCACCGCGCCGCCGCCGGCCGCCCGGAGGGCCTCGCCGATCGTCCGGTAGGAGCCGGGTTCCCGCTGCTCCGCGCAGACCGTCAGCACCGGGCGCGACATGCCTGGGGTTCCCTTCGTCGTGGGGCGTTGTGGTTCGGTCGCTCGGTGGTTTGGTGACTCAGCGGTTCGGTGGCTCGGCGGGTCCGGGCCCCGGTTCGCGCCGGGGTCAGGCCGTGCAGGTGGCGCGGACGGCGCTGGCGGCGTGGTGGGCGCCGCTGGAGCCGCCCCAGTCCACACCGCGGCTGTGCAGCGTGACGGAGATCGGACCGCGGTAGGCGAACGGCCCGTTGTTCACCCAACTGCCCCGGCTCGCCGTCTGGTTGATGGTGAACGAACCCACCTGGCCGCCACCGCTCTGCACCGTGTAGGTGCTCGGGTTGCCGCCGACCTGCTTCACGTCGCCGCTGGCCGGGATGTAGACCGACAGGGTGCAGCTGGTGACCTTGTCCACGGTGAAGGTCCAGACGACCGAGTTGCCGTTGTCGTCCTTGTTGGCGTTACCGGACATCGGCATCGAGGCGTAGGTGCCGTTGCAGCCGTCGCCGCTGTAGCCACCGGAGTTGTTGCGCCAGCCGCTGCTGCCCTGGTCGAACCAACCGTTGGTCTTGTACTGGCCGCCGCCCGAGCAGTACGGGCCGGCGATCACGGTGACCGGTGCGGGCGGCTTGGCGGCCGGGGGCGCGGGCTGCTGGGGTGCCGACGGGTTCGGAGCCGGCTTGTTCGGAGCCGGCTGGTTGGGGGCCGGCTGGTTCGGCGCCGGGTTGGCCGCACCGCCACCGCCCGTGCCACCGGCGGCCGGGCCACCGCCGCCCGAACCACC
>NZ_LFVW01000793.1:0-4418 GCF_001182915.1 Kitasatospora sp. MY 5-36 | reverse complement strand
CGCTGGCCCTGGCGGGCTGGCTGGTGGTCGGTGCGGCCGTCGCCCTGCTCGGAGCGGCGGCCATCCTGCTGTCCGGCGGCGGCGAGGTCGTGCCCCGGGTGGTGCTCGCGGCGGTCAGCGGCGCGGGCGTCGCGCTCGCCTTCCTGCTGATGGGGCTGGGGAACGTCCGGCGGCAGGGGCGCTGAGGGCGCCCGGACCGGCCCGGTCGGGGTCGGGGCCCGTACGGGTCCTGCGGCCCGGTCCGAATGGGGCCGTTGGGCCCTGGGCCCGCGGCCGGTCGCGGGGGGATGATGCCCTGGGCCCCGCTGGGAGTGTGCGGGGGTGACGAAGGTGGAGCCGCGTGATGGCGACCAAGACGGAGGGTGCCGGGGCCTCGGCACCGGTCCGGGTGTTCCTGCTGGACGACCACGAGGTGGTGCGCCGCGGGGTGCACGACCTGCTGGACGGCGAGCCGGACCTGGAGGTGGTCGGCGAGGCGGCGACGGCCGAGCAGGCGCTCGTCCGGGTGCCGGCCCTGCGGCCCGACGTGGCCGTGCTGGACGTCCGGCTGGGCGACGGCGACGGCGTCTCGGTCTGCCGTGAGCTGCGCTCGCGGATGCCCGGGCTGGCCTGCCTGATGCTGACCTCCTTCGACGACGAGGAGGCGCTGCTGGACGCCGTGATGGCGGGCGCCGCCGGGTACGTGCTCAAGCAGATCAGCGGGACCGACCTGGTCGCCGCCGTCCGCACCGTCGCCTCCGGGCGCTCGATGCTGGACCCCGGCGCCGCGACCCGCCTGCTGAACCGCCTGCGCAGCGACGCCGAGCCCGCCCAGCCGGTCACCACCGGACCGGGCCTGACCGTGCGCGAGCAGGAGGTCCTCGAACTCATCGGCGAGGGCCTGACCAACCGGCAGATCGGCGAGCGGCTCTACCTCGCCGAGAAGACCGTCAAGAACCACGTCTCGCGGCTGCTCGCCAAGCTCGGCGTCGAGCGCCGGGTGCAGGCGGCCCTGATCGCCACCGAGCTGCGCCAGGCCTCCGCCGCCCCGCAGCCCTCCGTGCTGCGCTCCGGCCGGTACTGATCCCGGGCCCTGCCCGGCGGGTCCTTCGCGGCCTGCCGGGCAGGGCCGTGGGGCCCGGGGCCGACGGCCCGCCGGGCGGGGCCCTCGCCGGGCCCCGCCGGGACCATCGGCCCTCGCGGCCCGGCCCGGGCCCGGGCGAGCATCGCTCGCATGAACCGCGACCACGTCCCGTCTCCTCGGCCCGTCCCGTCCCCCCGGCCTGTTCCGTCCCCTCGGCCCGTCCCGCACGACCGCCCCGTCCCGGCCGACCGTCCCGACCTTCCGGAACTGCGCGAACTCGACCGGAAGCGGTCGCTGGAGCTGCTGGCCCGGGCCGACGTCGGCAGGGTGGTCTACACGGTGGACGCCCTCCCGGCCGTCTTGCCGGTGCCGTTCCGGCTGGCCCCCGGCGGAGTGCTGCTCTCGGCCCCGGCCGGCTCCGAACTGGCCCGGGCGGTGGACGGCGCCGTGATCGCCTTCGAGGCCGACGAGGTGGACGGCCGGGACGGCTCCGGCTGGTTCGTCACCGTCCTCGGCCGCGCCCAGGTCCGCCCGGCCACCAGGGCGGCCGACCCGGGCGGCACGGTCCGCATCCGCATCCGCCCGGAACTCGTCATCGGCCGCCGCCTGGCCTGAAAGGGCCTACGGGCCCAGCAACGCCCCGGCGGTGCGCAGGAGTTCGGCGTCCGCCGCCGCGTCCGCGGTGCCGGCCAGGCCGGAGCGGAAGAGCGAGGCGCCCTCGATCAGCATCACGAACACCCGGGCGCGGGAGCGCCGTTCCTCCTCCGTCAGGGCCGGGCGGCGTTCGGCGAGGAAGCAGGCGACCAGCTCCTGGTAGCGGTCGTAGAAGGCCCGGACGGCGGCGGCCACCGAGGGGTCGCGGGCGGCCAGCGCCCACAGTTCGGCGAACAGGCGGACCAGGCGCATGTCCTGCTGCTCGGCGAGCAGTTCGCGGAGCAGGGCGTCCTCGTCGCGGCCCGGGTCGAGCAGCGGCGCGAGCCGTTCCACCGAGCGGGCGAGGACGCGCTCCAGTACGGCGGCCACCAGCTCGGCGTGGGTCGGGAAGTAGTGCTGGAGGTGCCCGAGACGGACGCCCGCGGCGGCGGCCACCGCCCGCATGGACAGCTCGCCGCTGCCCGTCGTGACCAGCAACTCCTCCGCGGTGTCCAGCAGTTGCTCCCGCTTCTGGGCACCCTTGCCGCTCAGGCCCCGGACGCTGCTCATGCCGCCGCCTCCGTGCCGCGCGCTCCGTCCGCCGCGGTGACCGTGACGGTGACGCCGAGGGCCGCCAGGTCCTCCAGCACCCGCCCGGGGCGCGGGGTCTGCTCCGGGAAGGCCACCCCGGCGGGCGGCGGGGCGCCGTCCGTGCCGAGCGCCCGGCGCAGCGCCAGCAGGGCGCCGACGGCGGTGAGTCTGGCCTGGCCGGCCCGGTCCTCGACGGTGGCGGTGAGGGTGCGTCCGCCGGAGGTGACGTCGGTGCGCAGCAGGGCGGTGCCGCCCTCGCCGGGGGAGTAGAGCAGCGCGCGGCGGGCCGGCTCCCACCGGTCGCCGCGGCCCCAGCGGAAGAAGCCGGCGTGCCGGGCCGCGAGCAGGGCGGTGGTGGAGGAGCGCGAGCTGAAGCCGATCCGGGTGGCGGCGGTGGTGGTGCCCAGGGTGAGCGGGAGGGTGAACTGCTCGGGGGTGTCGATCCCGGCGACCAGCGTCGGGGCGTCGCCGATCCGGACGGTCCGCGGGCGGCTGAGCGGGACGACGGAGCGGCGTCGGCCGTCCTGCACCACCTCGTAGTCGAGCCCCAGGCGGTCCATGAACTCGACCGAGTCGGCGCCGGCCCGGTCCGCGAGGTCCCAGCGGATGGCGGTCTCGATCCGCTCGGCCCCGCCGAGCCGGTCCGCCAGGGCGGCGGCGACCAGGCTGGTCACCCCGCCCATCCAGGCCGAGGAGAGCAGCACCGGGGCGGTCGGGCGCAGCAGGGCGGCGAGCGTGGCGGCCCGCTGGAGCCGGGCGGTCCAGCGGGTGACGTCCACGTACGGGACGCCCGCGCGGACGGCGGCCCGCAGCACCCGGTCGTCCGGGTCGTTGACCACCCCGACCACCGCCCGTACGGCGGCGGTGAACGGCTCGGGGTCGGCGAGGTCCCAGCGGCGGGCGGTGGCGTCGTCCAGTTCGGCGGCGAGGGCGCCGCCGCGCTGCTCGGAGCGGCCGGTGAGCAGCAGCGGCCAGGAGGGGGAGGCGAGCCGGGCGAGTTCGGTGCCGACGGTGCCGTAGCCGCCGACCAGCAGGACGGGGCCGTCGGGGTTGTGACGGAGGCGGTCGGAGGGGAAGGTGGGGTGCACGGGGATGCCGCCGGAAACGGGTTCGGTGCTCATGGGAGACAAATATAGGTCACACGACCTAAAATTGTCGTCATGACTGAATCCACTGTTACCGGTTCCACCGATGACCTGTGCTTCTTCGACAGCGGCCACGGCCGCCTCGCCTACCTCGACGCCGGTACGGGCGAGCCGCTGGTGCTGCTGCACGGCGGCCTGCTGGACCACCGGAGCTGGGCGGACCAGCTCCCCGCCCTGCTGCCCGCGTACCGGGTGATCGCGTTGGACACCCGCGGCCACGGCGCCTCCGACAACGCGAGCCGGCCGTTCCGGCCCGCCGACGACCTGGCGGCCCTGCTGCGCCACCTCGGCCTCGGCCCGCTGACGGTGATCGGGCTGTCCATGGGCGGGACGATCGCCCTCGACCTGGCGCTCGAACACCCGGAGCTGGTCCGCGCGTTGGTGATCAGCGGCAACGGCACCAGCGAGTCCGAGTTCACCGACCCGTGGCTCGGCGAACTCGCCGCCGACCAGACCGCGGCCCTCGCCGAGGGCGACGGCGAGGGCTGGATCGACTCCTTCACCCGGCTCGCCTCCGGGCCGCACCGCCGCCTGGACGAGGTCGACCCGGAGGTGGTGCGCCGGCTCAAGGAGATGACCCGGAACACCATTTCCAAGCACACCCCCGACGACCCCCAGTACCTGGTGCCGGTCACCGACACCTGGAAGCGGCTGACCGGGATCACCGTCCCGCTGCTGGCGATCAACGGCGGCATCGACTCGGCGGACCACGTCAACCTGGCCGAACGGGTCGTCCGCACCGTCGTCGACGGCCGCGCGGTGACCGTCGAGGGCACCGGGCACTACCCGAACATGGAGCGGCCGGCGGAGTTCAACGCCCACCTGCTCGCCTTCCTGGGCGCCCTGCGGGGCTGACCGCCCCGCGGCCGCCGCTGGCTCGGCCGCCGCGCGGCGAGGGAGGCCGCGCGGTCCGAGCAGGCCTCAGGACCCGACCGGGGCCTCCCATGCCAGCCGGGTGCCGCCGCCCTCGGCCGGGTCGACGGTGA
>NZ_LFVW01000792.1:0-4419 GCF_001182915.1 Kitasatospora sp. MY 5-36 | reverse complement strand
CCGGGTCCCGGATGGGGGTTCTTCGCGTTTTCAGGGACTCTTCGCGTTGTGGGCCGGTTGCGGGGCGGGCCGGAAAGAATCTTGGCCGGCCGTGTCGAGAACCCGTGCCCGGCACCGTCCCCGGAGTGGACGCGGCCACAATGGGTCGCACCAGCTCCGAGGATCCGAGGAGAAGACGATGGCCAAGTACCTGTTGCTGAAGCACTACCGGGGTGCCCCGAGCGCGGTCAACTGCGTGCCGATGGACCAGTGGACGCCGGAGGAGGTCACGGCGCACATCCGGTACATGCAGGAGTTCGCGGACCGGCTGGAGAAGACCGGCGAGTTCGTCGACGGCCAGGCGCTCGCACCTGAGGGGACGTGGGTCCGGTACGACGGCGAGGGGCGCCCGCCGGTCACCGACGGTCCGTTCGCCGAGACCAAGGACCTGATCGCCGGCTGGATGGTGATCGACGTCGACAGCTACGAGCGGGCCGTCGAGCTGGCCGGGGAGCTGTCGGCCGCCCCCGGGGCCGGGGGCGAGCCGATCCACGAGTGGCTGGAGCTGCGTCCGTTCCTGGCGATGCCGGCGACCATCACGGAGTGACGTCCCCGATGGACGAGGCCCTGCTGAGGAGTCTCACGCCGAGCGTCATCGGAGTCCTCGTCCGCCGCGGAGCTGACTTCGCGGCGGCCGAGGACGCGGTGCAGGAGGCGCTGGTCGAGGCGGTCCGGCTCTGGCCGGCCGAGCGGCCGCGCGATCCCAAGGGCTGGCTGGTCACCGTGGCCTGGCGCAAGTTCCTGGACGCGACCCGGTCGGAGGCCGCCCGCCGGCGCCGGGAGGACCTGGTCGACCAGGAGCCGGAGCCGGGGCCCGCGACCGCCGTGGACGACACGCTCCAGCTCTACTTCCTGTGCGCCCACCCGTCGTTGACGCCCTCGTCGGCGGTGGCGCTGACGCTGCGGGCGGTGGGCGGGCTGACCACCCGCCAGATCGCCCGGGCCTATCTGGTGCCCGAGGCGACCATGGCGCAGCGGATCAGCCGGGCCAAGCGCACCGTCTCGGCCGTCAGGTTCGATCAGCCGGGGGATGTCGCGACCGTGCTCCGGGTCCTCTACCTGGTCTTCAACGAGGGCTACTCCGGCGATCTCGACCTCGCGGCCGAGGCGATCCGGCTCACCCGGCAGCTCGCCGCGGTGATCGACCACCCAGAAGTGGCCGGGCTGCTGGCCCTGATGCTGCTGCACCACGCCCGGCGGGCGGGCAGGACCGCGCCCGACGGCGCGCTGGTGCCGCTGGCCGAGCAGGACCGCGGCCGGTGGGACACCGGGCTGATCGCCGAGGGCATCGGGATCCTCCAGGGGGTCCTGGCCCGGGACCGGCTGGGCGAGTTCCAGGCCCAGGCGGCCATCGCGGCGCTGCACGCCGACGCGCCCACCGCGGGGGAGACGGACTGGGTGCAGATCGTCGAGTGGTACGACGAGCTCGTCCGGTTGACCGCCAGCCCGGTGGTGCGGCTCAACCGCGCGGTGGCGGTCGGCGAGGCCGACGGTCCGCGCGCGGGGCTGGCGGCGCTCGCGGAGCTGGACGACGCGCTGCCCAGGTACGCGGCGGTGGCGGCGTACCTCCACGAGCGCGACGGGGACCTGGTGGCGGCGGCCCGGTTGTACGCGGAGGCGGCGCACCGGGCGCCCGACCTCGCCGAGCGCGACCATCTGACCCGTCAGGCGGCCCGGCTCAACACCCTTCTGAAGGGTCGTCGGACGGACTGAGTCCGGCCGGGGGAGCGGGGCTCAGAGCCGGCCGGCGGCCTTCAGCGCCAGGTAGGTGTCGGCGAGGGCCGGGGCGATCCGGGTCGGCGGGGCGTCCAGGACGGTGACGCCGTGGCGGGTGAGGTGCTCGGCGGTGGCCCGGCGGTCGGCCCGGGTCTGTTCGGCGGCCGCCGCGCCGTAGACGGCCTCCAGGGTGCCCCGCCCGGCGGCGAGGGCGTCCAGCTGCGGGTCGGCGACCGAGGCGAGGACGACCTCGTGGCGCTTGGTGAGCATCGGCAGCAGCGGACGCAGGCCGTCCTCGACCGGGGCCGCGTCGAGGCCGGTGAGCAGCACGATCAGCGAGCGCTGCGGCGCCATCTTGAGCGCGGTGGCGACCAGTGAGCGCATGTCGGTCTCGTGCAGCGCGGGTTCCAGCCCGGCCATCGCGTTGGTGAAGGCGGGCAGCACCTCGTGGGCCGAGCTGCCGGCCACCGCGACGCGCTTGCGGGAGTCGTGGGCGAGCAGGTCGACCCGGTCGCCGGCCCGGGTGGCGAGGGCGGTGAGCAGCAGTGCGGCGTCGAGGGCGGCGTCCAGGCGGGGCGCGTCGCCGACCCGGCCGGCCGAGGTGCGGCCGGTGTCGAGGACGACGAGGATGTGCCGGTCGCGTTCGGGGCGCCAGGTGCGGACGGCGACGGTGTTGCGGCGGGCGCTGGCGCGCCAGTCGATGGAGCGGACGTCGTCGCCGGGCAGGTACTCGCGCAGGGAGTCGAACTCGGTGCCCTGGCCGCGGGTCAGGACGGAGGTGCGGCCGTCGAGTTCGCGCAGCCGGGCGAGCCGGGAGGGCAGGTGCTTGCGGCTGGCGAACGGGGGCAGCGCGCGGACCGTCCAGGGGACGAGGTGCGAGCCCTGGCGGGCGGCCAGGCCGAGCGGGCCGAGCGAGCGGACCGTCACCCGGTGGGCGTGGTGGTCGCCGCGGCGGGTGGGGGTGAGCAGGGTGGTGATCCGGCGCCGTTCGCCGCCGGGGAGGGCCAGGGTGTGCCGGGAGGCGGCCTCGGCGGTGCCGGGGCGCCAGGCGGAGGGGGCCCAGGCGTCGCGGACCAGGCCGCGGAGCGGCCGGCCGGACGGGTTGGTGACGGTCAGTTCGACGGTGGCGGGCTCGCCGAGCCGGACGGTGGTGTCGCCGGCCCGCCCGAACCGCAGGCCGCGGACCGGGGCGGCGAGCACCAGGTCGACCGCGACGGCGACCAGCACCGCGCCGGTGACCAGGCCGATCCCGGTCCAGGACGGCAGCAGCAGGCCCACGACGAGCGCGCCGAGTGCGGCGAGCAGGGCGGTTCGCCCGGTGAGGGCCATGCGGTGCGCTCCTTCGGAAGCCCGTGCGTCGGAACCCGTGGGCCGGCGGCCGGAACGGGGGCGGTACGGCGGGGTGGGGTCAGCGGGGTGGGGTCAGCGGGGTGCGGGCGTCTGGGTGAGGACGGCCTGGATGACGGAGTCGGCGGTGACGCCCTCCATCTCGGCCTCGGCGCGCAGCGCGACCCGGTGCCGCAGGGTGGGCAGGGCGAGCGCCTTGACGTCGTCCGGGGTGACGTAGTCGCGGCCGGCCAGCCAGGCCCAGGCGCGGGAGGCGGCGAGCAGGGCGGTGGCGCCGCGCGGGGAGACGCCGATGGACAGCGACGGGGACTGCCGGGTGGCCCGGCAGAGGTCGACGATGTAGGCGAGGACCTCGGGGGAGACGGTCAGCTTGGCGATCTGCTCGCGGGCGGCGGCGACGTGCTCGGGGCCGGCGACCGGGCGGACGCCGGCCGCGCCGAGGTCGCGCGGGTCGAAGCCGGCGGCGTGCCGGGAGAGCACCTGGAACTCCTGGTCGCGGTCGGGCAGCGGCAGGACCAGCTTGAGCAGGAAGCGGTCCAGCTGGGCCTCGGGCAGCGGGTAGGTGCCCTCGTACTCGACCGGGTTCTGGGTCGCGGCGACCAGGAACGGGACGGGCAGCGGGCGCGCCTCGCCGTCCACCGTGACCTGGTGCTCCTCCATGGCCTCCAGCAGGGCGGCCTGGGTCTTCGGCGGGGTGCGGTTGATCTCGTCGGCGAGCAGCAGGTTGGTGAAGACCGGGCCGGGCTGGAAGGAGAACTCGGCGGTGCGGGCGTCGTAGACGAGCGAGCCGGTGACGTCGCCGGGCATCAGGTCGGGGGTGAACTGGATGCGCTTGGTGCCCAGGCTGAGCGCGGTGGACAGGGTGCGCACCAGCAGGGTCTTGGCGACACCGGGGACGCCCTCCAGCAGCACGTGGCCGCCGCAGAGCAGGGCGACGACCAGGCCGGTGACGGCCGCGTCCTGGCCGACCACGGCCTTGCCGATCTCGGCGCGCAGGGCGGTCAGCGCGGCGCGCGGGTCGGTGGCGGGGGTGGCGGGCGCCGTGCCGGGGACGGGGCGGAGCTGGGCGGTTGCCTGGTCGGTCACGGGTTCCGTACCTGCCTTTCGAGGGCGTCGAGGTCGTCGGCGAGCCGCAGCAGTGCGGCGTCGTCGGTCGGGGGCGGGCCGTACAGCAGGGCCCGGACGTCCCCGGCGGGCCGTTCGGACAGCCGGTCGGCCAGGGCGACGCAGAGCGCGTCGGGGTCGGGTGCGCCGGCCTGGAGCGGGACGCCCAGGGCGGGGGCGAGGCGGTGCGCGGTGGCGCCGCGCAGGGCCTCG
>NZ_LFVW01000791.1:0-4437 GCF_001182915.1 Kitasatospora sp. MY 5-36 | reverse complement strand
CACCCGCTCGGCGGGGCGCAGCTCGGCGGCGGTCTCCGCCCAGCGGGCGTCGGTGAGCAGCAGCTCGGCGCCCGCCTCGGCCAGCATCCGGTGCAGCCGCTCGCGCGGCGCCCGGCCGTCCAGCGGCACGAAGACGCCGCCGGTGCGGACCAGTGCCAGCTGGGCGACGACCAGCTCGACGGAGCGCTCCATCAGCACCCCGACCGGCTGCTCCACCCGGACCGCGTGCGCGGCCAGGCGTCCGGCCAACTCGGCGGCCCGGGCGTCCAGTTCGCGGTAGGTCAGGCGCTGCTCGCCGGCCTCCAGGGCGACCGCCCCGGGGGTGCGGAGCACCTGCTCGGCGAACAGCTCGGCGATGTCGGCCGCGGGCTGCTCGGCGGTGGTGGCGTTCCAGTCGACCAGGACGCGGTGCCGCTCCTCGGCGGTCAGCAGCGGCAGCCGCGCGGGCGGGCGGTGGGCGCCGGCGGGCAGGCCGGTCAGCGCGGCGGTGAGCCGGCCGGCCAGCCGCCGCACGGTGGACTCGTCGAACAGCCGCGGGTCGTAGCAGAGCCGCAGGGACAGCTCCGGGCCGGGGTAGGCGAGCAGGGCGAGCGGGTAGTTGGTGGTCTCGATGCCGTCCAGGTCGCGCAGCCGCAGGCCGTGGGCGTCGGCCGCGTCCTCGTCGACCGGGTAGTTCTCGAAGACCACCAGGCTGTCGAACAGGCCGGTCTGCTCGGGCAGTCCGGTGCCGGCCCGCATCCGGGTGAGCGGGACGAAGCCGTACCGCCGGTCCTCGCTCTGCTCCCGCTGGAGGGCCTGGAGCCAGTCCAGCAGGGTGCCGTCGGCGGGCACCGTGGTGCGGGTCGGCAGGGTGGTGATGAACAGGCCGGTCATCGACTCGACGCCGGGCAGCTCGGGCGGGCGCCCGGAGGAGGTGGTGCCGTACACCACCTCGGCACGCCCGGCCTGGCGGCCCAGCAGCACCGCCCAGGCGCCCTGGACCAGGGTGTTGAGGGTCAGCCCGGAGCCGCGCGCGAGGTCCTCCAGCGCCCTGGTCGCGGCGGCGGGCAGGGTGAACGGCACGGCCCGGGTGGACTCCGCGCGGTGGCTCTGCACCGGCTCGCGGTCGTACGGCAGCGGCGTCGCCTCCACCAGCCCGGCGAGGCGGGTGCGCCAGTGCCGTTCGGCCTCGGCGTGGTCGCGCCCGCCCAGCCAGGCCAGGTAGTCGCGGTAGGGCCGGCGCTCCGGCACGGTGCCGTACGGGACCTCAGGCCCCGAGGCCAGGGCGGCGTGCACCGCGAAGACGTCCGAGAGCACCTGGAACAGGCTCCAGCCGTCCAGCACCAGGTGGTGGAACGACCAGAGCACCCGCACCCGGCTGTCCGAGAGGCGGATCAGCAGCAGCCGCTGGAGCGGGGCCCGCGCGAGGTCGAGGCCGCGGGCCCGGTCGCGGTCCAGCAGCTCGGCCAGCCGGGTGCGGCGCTCCTCCTCGGGCAGCGCGCGCCAGTCCAGGTGGCTGACCGGCACGGCCACCCGGCGGTGCACCACCAGCAGCGGCTCGGGCACCTCCTGCCAGCGGACGTGGGCGCGCAGCACCGCGGTGCGGTCGGTGACCCACTGCCAGGCCTCGGCGAGGCGGGCCGGGTCGGGCACCCCGTCGAGGACGAAGTCCAGCTGCTGGAAGTAGGCGCCGCTGTCCTCCTCGGCGAGGCCGTGGAAGAGCATGCCGGACTGGGTCGGGGTGAGCGGCAGGACGTCCTCCACCGCGCCCGGGTCGGCGCCGGTGATCAGGTCCACCGCCGACTGGTCGAGCCGGGCCAGCGGGAAGTCGGACGGGGTGCGCCCGGCGGCGCCGGGGGTGGTCGCGTGGCGGGCGAGGTCGGCCAGCTCCTCGGCGAAGCGCCGGGCCAGCGCCTCGACGGTGGCACTGCCGTGGACGGCGGCGGAGTGGAACCAGGTGAACTCCAGCGCGTCGCCGTCCAGTCGGCCGACCACCTCCAGCGGGTGGGGGCGCTCGACCGCCGGGTCGGCGTCCAGCTCCAGCGGCCGGAAGGTGCCGCGGAACAGCCCGTCCGGGTCGTCCGGCAGGGCGATGCGGCCCAGGTAGTTGAAGCTGATCCGGGCGGCCGGCACCTCGGGCGCGGTGCCGGGGCGTCCGAGGTGGCGCAGCGCCTCGAAGCCGAGGCCGCGCCGGGGGACGGCGCGCAGCTGCTCCTTGACCTGCTTGAGGACGGTGTCCCAGCCGGCCCCGGCGGGGACGGCCAGGGCGACGGGGTGGCGGGTGGTGAACCAGCCGACCGTACGGCCGAGGTCGAGGTCGGCGAACAGCTCCTCGCGCCCGTGGCCCTCGACGTCCACCACGACCCGCTCCAGCCCGCTCGCCCCGCACAGCGCCCGGCCCAGCGCGCTCAGCAGCACGTCGTTGGCCTGGGTGCGGTAGGTGTCGGGCAGGGTGCGCAGCAGGGCGGCGGTGTCGGCGGGGCTCAGCCGGACGGTGACGGAGCGTTCGGTGGCGTAGCTGTCGGGGCCGTCCAGCTCGGCGGGGAACGGCTCGGCGGCGGGCTGCCCGGGCTCGTCGTCGGACTGCCCGGGCACGGCCCCGGCCCAGTACGCGGACTCGTCCTCGAAGCCGCCCGCGGCGGCGAAGGCGCTCAGCCGCTCGGCCCACTGCCGCAGCGGCGAGGACTTCGCCGGGAGGGCGGCCGCGCCGTCCCGGCCCTCGCGGCGGGCCCGGTACGCGGTGTCGAGGTCCTCCAGCAGGACCCGCCAGGAGACCCCGTCGACCACCAGGTGGTGGACGGCCAGGTGCAGGACCGGGGGCCGGCCCCCGGCGCGCTCGTGCAGGACGGCGCGCAGCAGCGGGGCGCCGCCGGCCAGGTCGTACGGGCCGAAGTGCGGGGTGTCCTGGTCGGGGCCGGTGTGCCGGGCCAGGGTGGCGCGGGCCATCGGCTCCTGGATCCGCCAGCGCACCGCGCCGGCGCCGTCCGGAGTCGTGAAGGCGGAGCGCAGCGCGTCGTGGTGGGCGACCAGGTCGTTCAGGGCCTCCTCCAGGGCCGCCCGGTCGACGTCGCCGGGCAGCAGCAGGGAGACGGCCTGGGCGAAGTGGCCGGCCCGGCCGGCGGCCCGCTCGAACCACCAGCGCTGGATCGGGGTCAACGCGGCCTCCCCGGTGGCGGCCACCGGCGCGGGCGCGGCGGGCGCCTCGGCGTCCTCCGCGGCCAGGGCGAGCGCGGCGACCGTCTGGTGGCGGTAGAGGTCCCGGGAGGTCACCGCCAGTCCGGCCTGCCGGGAGCGGGCCACCACCTGGATGCCGAGGATGGAGTCGCCACCGAGGTCGAAGAAGTTGTCGTCGGCGCCGACCCGCTCCAGCCGCAGCACCTCGGCCCAGATGCCGGCCAGCGCGCGTTCGGCGGGGGTCCGGGGGGCGACGTGGCGGGGGGCGGCCGGCGCAGGGGCCGGGACGGTCTCCCCGCCGCGGGGCTTCGCCCGCTCCTCGACCCGGCCGAGGTGCTCCAGCCCGCCGTCGGCGGTCCACCGCACCAGCTCGCCGGTGCCGTACATCGCCTCCCCCGGCGCGCCGTACGGGTCGGGGACGAGCCGCTCGTCCGGCCGCTCCGGGAGGTAGCCCGCGAGGTACAACTCGCCGGGCACCCCGACGGGTTGGGGGCGCCGCGCGCGGTCGAGCACGTGGACCCGGCTCCATCCGGACGGCCGGGCCGGGGCGGTGCCCGGGAGCTCCCGCGGCGGCTTCCGGGAGGCGAGCAGCGCGCGCTGCTCCTCCTCGGGGATCATCGGCAGCTCGGCGAGGGTGCGCCTCGGCCCGTCCGCCATCCCGGCCAGCAGCCGGTGCAGGTGGCCGGCCAGCGCGGTCACCGTCCGCCGGTCGAACAGGTCGGTGTCGTACTCGACCGTCAGCGTGCAGCCGCCGTCGGCCTCGTCGGGGGTGAACTCCAGCACCAGGTCGAAGCGGGCGGCCGGGCGGGGCAGCGGGTGGTCGGTGAAGCGCAGCCCGCCGGCGGGCGCCGGGGCGGCGGGGGTCTGCTGGACGACGGCGACCTGGACCAGCGGGGTGCGGCTGGGGTCGCGGGGCGGGGCCAGTTCCTCGACCACCCGGTCGAAGGGCACCTCGGCGTGGGCGAAGGCGTCCAGCAGGGTGGTGCGCATGGACTCCACGAAGCGGTCGACGGTGGCCTCCTCGTCCACGTCGCCGCGCAGCACCACGGTGTTGACGAAGAAGCCGGTCACCTCCTCCAGCTCGCGCCGCTCCCGGCCGTTGACGACGGTGCCGAAGGCCACGTCCCGCTGGCCGGAGTGGCGCGAGAGCAGCAGCGCGGACGCCCCGGCGAACAGGGTGAACACGGTGGTGCCGCGGCCGGCGGCGAGGTGGCGCAGCCGGTCGACCAGCTCGGCCGGGAGGTGGTGGCGGTGCGCCGCGCCGCGGCCGGCGCGCTCGGCGGG
>NZ_LFVW01000790.1:0-4484 GCF_001182915.1 Kitasatospora sp. MY 5-36 | reverse complement strand
GTACTACCAGTTGGTGCGCGGCCAGGCCGGGCCGAGCGGCAGGTGGACGGCGCCGAGCTTGGCGGCGGCCAGGGTGACGGCGACCAGCGAGACCGAGTGGGCGAGGCAGACGCCGAGCAGGTCGCCGGGGCCGACCCTGCCGCGCAGCGCCTCGGCCACGGTGTCGGCGAGGCGGTCGAGTTCGGCGTAGCTGTAGACCTGCTCGCCGTCGATCAGGGCGGGGGCGTCGGGGGTGCGGTGCGCCCAGGCGGTGAACAGGTCGAGCACCGCGCCGTCCTGGTGCGGGCGGCCGTAGCCGATGCTCAGGCCGTCCGAACGAAGGCCTTCGGTAATCGGGCCGTCCGCGCTCAGGGTGTCCGTGCTCCGGAGTTCCGTGCCAAGGTGTTCCATCATCATCTCCACAGAAAGTGACGAGCCGTCAGTTCGATGCCTTGGAAGGCGCGTTCACTTGGCGTTCGCGGCGAGGGCGCGGGCCTGGTCGGCCAGCACGGCGTGGCGGAACAGGGTGCGCAGCGGCGGGCGGCTGCCGAGGTGGGGCTCCAGGTACGCGGCGAGCTGGGCGGCGAGCAGCGAGTGGCCGCCGACCTCGAAGAAGTGCGAGTCCGCGGTGAAGCGGTCGTGGCCGAGCACCTCGCGCCAGGCGGCGGCAATCAGCCGCTGGCCGGGGTCGGCGAACTCGCCCGACGCGTCCTCCTGCGGCTCCGGGGTCTGCTCCACCAGGCGGGCGAGGGCGGCGCGGTCGGGCTTGCCGCCGGGCAGGGTCGGCATCGCGGCGACGGCCGTCCAGCTGGCCGGGACGAGTCCGCCGGGCAGCCGGCGGGCGAGCGCCTCGTGCAGGGCGGCCTGGTCGGGGCGGTCGGTGCCCTCCAGGAAGCCGACCAGGCGGGGGCCGGTCCGCGGGTCGGTGTGCAGCAGCACCGCGCAGGAGCGGCCGCCGAGTTCGGCGGAGGCGGCGGCCTCGATCTCCTCCAGCTCGATCCGGTGGCCGCGCAGCTTGACCTGGTTGTCGGCGCGGCCGAGGAAGCACAGCCGCCCGTCCAGGTCGCGGTAGCCGCGGTCGCCGGTGCGGTACACCCGGGCGCCGCCGAGCGCGGGGACGGTCGTGAAGCGGGCCGCGGTGGGCTCCGGCAGGCCGAGGTAGCCCTCGGCCAACAGGCCGCCGCTGACGACGAGTTCGCCGACACAGCCGGGGGCGAGCGGGCGCAGGGTGTCGTCCAGGACGTGGACGCTCACGCCGTCGAGTTCGGCGCCGAGCGGGATCTCGCCGTCCTCGGCGACGTCGGCGGCGGTGATCTCGTACACGGTGGAGGTGACGGTGGCCTCGGTGACGCCGTAGGCGTTCAGCACGGTGGTGGCCCCGGTCAGGCCGGTCAGCGCCCGGGCGGGCAGCCGCTCGCCGCCGAGCACCAGCAGCCGGGGCGCCCAGCGGCCGTCGTCCAGCGCCGCGCGCAGGTCCTCGCGGACGGCGAGCAGGTAGCTGGTCGGCAGGTTGGCGACGGTCACGCCGCGGGCGGCCAGCACGGCGACCAGCTCGGGCCCGGTGGGCACCTCGCGCTGCGGCACGACGAGGGCGGCGCCGGCCGCGAGGGCGGGCAGCACCTCCTCCAGGGCCACGTCGAAGGACGGCCGGGCGAACAGCAGCGCCCGGTCGGCGGAGGTGAGGCGGTAGCGGTCGACGATCGCGGCGACGTACCCGGCGAGGGCCTCGCGGCCGACCAGGACGGGCTTGGGGACGCCGGTGGAGCCGGAGGTGTGGATCACGTACGCGGCGCCGTCCAGCACGGCGGCGGGCTCGGCCTTCGGGAATTCGGGGCCGTCCAGCAGCGCCGGGGTGACGCCCTCCTCCGGCAGTGCCGACGCGCTCTGCCGGGTGGTGAGGACGAGCGCCGGGCTCAGCCGCTCCAGCAGCAGCCCGAGCCGGGCGGCCGGGTCCTCGGTGGACAGCGGCGCGTACACGGCGCCGTGGCGCAGGCAGGCGAGCAGCGCGACCACGCTGTCCGCGCCGCGCGGCAGCACGGCGGCGACCGGCTGGCCGGGGGTGACGCCGGCGGCACTCATTCGCTCGACCAACTCGGTGACCCGGCGGTCGAGTTCGCCGTAGCTGATCCGCTCGGTGCCGGCCAGCAGGGCGAGCGAGGCCGGGTCGTGGGCGGCGGCCGGGTCGAGCACGGCGGGGGTGACCGGGGCGACCGGGGCGACCGGGGCGGCCTGCGCGGCCTCGGGTGCGGGGGCCAGGTCGGCGATCGGCGTCTGCGGGCGGTCCAGGTAGCAGCGCAGCAGCTCCAGCAGCCGCTCGGACAGCAGCACCGCGTCGGACTCGCGGAACAGGTCGGCGTCGTAGTCCCAGACCAGGGTCATCCCGGCGGCGCCGTGCTTCTCGCCGACCACCCGGCGGTCGTCGGGCAGCAGCACCAGGTCGAGGTCGAAGCGGGTGGTGCCGGTGTTGAAGCCCTCGTACAGCGAGACCTCGAGACCGGGTGCCTGGACGTCGGGCAGCGCCGCGTCGTGCGCGCTGAACATCACGTTGAACAGCGGGTTGTCGGCGCCGCTGGTGTGCAGTCCGAGCCGGCGGGTCAGCTCCTGGACCGGCAGGTCCTGGTACGGCAGCGCGCGCAGCAGGACGTCGGTCACCTCGTCGACGGCCTCGGTGCCGGGGACCGTCGGGTCGAGCCGCAGGCGCAGCGGGACGGTGTTGACGAACATGCCGACGGTGCCCTCGAAGCCCTCCGGGCGGTTGCCGACGGCGGTGCCGATCACCAGCTCGCGGTGGCCGCTGTGCCGGCGCAGCAGTTCGGCGAGCAGGGCGAGCAGGGTGCTGAACGGGGTGTGGCCGTCCGCCTTGCTGCGCTCGCGCAGCCGCCCGGCCAGGTCGGCGCCGATCGACTGGCGCAACTGGCCGCCGTGGTGGCGCCGTTCGGCGCGCGGCCGGGCCAGCCCGGGCAGGGTGACCTCGCGCGGCGCGTCGGCCAGCTCCCTGGTCCAGAAGTCGAGGCCGCGGTCCCGGGGGAGGTCGGCGGCGGCGCGGGCGTGGTCCTCGTACGAGGGGGCGACGGGCAGTTGGTACGGCTCGCCGAGGACGGTGGCGCGGTAGACGGTGAACAGGTCGCGCAGCAGGATCGCGAAGGAGTGGCCGTCGTGGACGAGGTGGTGCTCGACGTGGATCAGCCGGTGGTGGTCCTCGCCGAGCCGGACCAGGTGCCAGCGCAGCACCGGCGCCCGGCCGGTGTCCAGCGGCTCCTCGGCCTCGGCGGCGAGCAGCCGCTGGAAGGCGGCCTCCGGGTCCTGCTCGGCGGCGAAGTCGCTGTGGCGCAGCTCCGGTTCGCAGTCCTCGGCGACCCGCTGGCCGGGCAGGCCCTCCGGGCTGGGCACCAACTCCAGTCGCAGACCCGGGTGGTGGGCCAGCACGGCGGCCAGGCCGGTGTGCAGCGCGTCCCGGTCGAGAGCGCCCCACAGGTCGAGGACGGCGGTGAAGTTGTAGGCGCGGCTGCCCGGCAGCATCTGCTCGTGCAGCCAGACGATCTCCTGTGACGGAGAGAGTGCGAACATCGTCGATTCCCTTGTGTGGTGGGCTGTGTCGGCACTGCGGTGGCCGGAAGCGGGCGTGGGGTGTTCCCGTACCGGCCGGTGGCCGGGCCGCACCGGGGTGAGGTGCGGCCCGGGGCCCGGGGGTCCCGTCCGGGGGCGTGTCGGACGCGCGCGGACGGGCATGGCGGATCCGCCGTTCGGGATCCTGGGTGGGAGTTCGGCGCCCGCGGTCTCGGGCGTACGGTCCCGGTCTCGGGCGTACGGTCCCGGGCGGGTGGTTCCGGGCGTACGGTCTCGGGCGGGCGGCGTCGGAAGTACGGTCTCGGACGTGCGGTGTCGGGCCTGCGGGGCAGGCGGGTTCAGGCCTGCGGCACCGGGCTCGGCCGGGCGGGCAGGTGGTGCCGCAGCACGGCGAGCAGGTCGTCGAAGGCCGCGTGGGCGTCGGCCTCGGGGAAGCGGTCGCGGTCCCAGGCCAGCCGGACCAGCAGGTCGTCGCCGTGCGAGGCGGAGACGGCCATCGGCGCGGCGAGCGGGCGCCCGTCCAGCGGGGTCTCCCGGCCGGGGGTGCCGCCGAGCACCAGCGGCGGGCGGCGGTGCAGGTCGTCCAGGGTGAGCAGGCCGTCCAGGGCGCCCGACCACGGGGCCCCGGCGGTGCGGGCGGCGCGGACCACCTCGTCGAAGGGGGTGCCGGCCTGGTCCAGGTCGTCCCACCAGGCGTCCGCGAGCGCGTCCAGGTCCGCGACCGGCCCCGGAGTCGCCGGGTGCACCAGGGTGTTGAGGAAGCAGCCGAGTGCGGCGGGCGCGCCCGCCGGCCGTCCGCCCCACGGGTAGCCGAGCGCGAGCGCCCCTCCCCCGGTCTCCGGCCGGGAGGGCCCCTCCGTCCGGTGCAGCCGGTGCAGGGCCGAGCCGACCGCGTCCAGCAGGGCCGGGAAGACGGCGCCGCGGGCGGCGCCCTCGGC
>NZ_LFVW01000789.1:0-4325 GCF_001182915.1 Kitasatospora sp. MY 5-36 | reverse complement strand
CCCCGCCCGCCCCCGGCGGCATCCCGGCCCGGCCGGACGCCCTGCCCGCCGCGACGGGCACCCTGGACACCGTGTTCGCCGTCTTCGCCGCCCACGAACTGCGCCGGCCCGCCGACCGCACCGCCCTGTTCGCCGAAGCCGCCCGCACCCTGCGCCCCGGCGGCACCCTGCTGCTGGTCGAGCACCTGCGGGACGCCGCCAACACCGCCGTCTACGGCCCCGGCGCCTGGCACTTCCTGCCCCGGGCCACCTGGCTCCGGCACGCCGCCGAGGCGGGCCTGCACCCGGCCGCCGAACGCCGGATCGCCGGGCTGGTCACCGCCTTCGCCCTCCGGAAGCCCGCCTCATGACCGGGCCGACCGGACTGGCCGAGCTGACCGCCCTGGCCGAACTGACCGGTACGCCCGGACTCCTCACCCTCGAGGCCCAGTTGCGCCTGGTCGGCGCCGCCCTCGTGACCGCCGGCCTGGTCCACGCCGTCCTGCCCCGCGCCATCGGCTGGCCCGCCGACCTCGCCGACACCACCCTGCTGACCCGCCAGGTCTCCTACGCCCACCTCTTCTTCATCGGCCTCGCCTGCGCCCTGCTCGGCCTGCTCCCGCTCTGCCTGGCCCCCGACCTGCTCGCCGGCGGCCGGCTCGGCACCGCCCTGCTGGCCGGCCAGACCCTCTTCTGGGGCCTGCGCTGGCTCTTCGAGTTCGCCTACTTCTCGCCCCGTCTGTGGCGCGGCGACCGCCTGCGCACGGTCGCGCATCTCGGCCTCTCCGTCCTGTGGACCTGGGTGACGGCGGTCTTCGCGGCCGCCCTCTGGCACACGGTCTAGGATCAGTCCCGACCCCGGCAGCCCACACAACCCCTCAAGGATCATGCGGTGACCGTTGCTTTCCCCCGTGCTCGCGCCGTGCGGTCGGCCCTGTCGGCCGGCGTCGTCCTGCTGGCGGCCACCTCCTGCTCCGGTTCGGCCGACGCCCCGCTGACCAGCGCCCAGGCCAAGCAGAAGACCGACACGTACTTCACCGAGATCTTCCTCGCCTTCCCGAAGCCGATCTCGCCGGTCGTCGACCGGGACGCCGAGGAGAAGTGCTTCAAGAAGGACGCCCCCTCGGAACCGGACGGCCGGGTCAAGGCCGTGACGTACCGCTTCCTGCGGGACATCCCGGCCGACCACCACGACACGATCTTCGACACCTTCCGCGGCCACCTCGTCGTGGCCGGGTTCAAGGTCACCGACAGCAGGCCCGGCGTGATCGTCCTCACCAACCCGGACAACGGCTTCAAGGCCTCCATCTCGGACGGCGACAACTGGCCCACCACGCTGGTCGTCGGCTTCGAGTCCCCCTGCGTCTGGCCCAACGGCACCAAGCCGCCCACCGGCTGAGCCGGCCGCACCGCCCCCGCGGCCCTCACGCCCCCAGGTAGCGCAGCACCGCCAGGACCCGCCGGTGGCCGTCCACGTCCACCGGCAGGTCCAGCTTGGCGAAGATGTTGCCGATGTGCTTGTTCACCGCCGCGTCGCTGATGAAGAGTTCAGCCGCGAGCGTGGCGTTGGAGCGGCCCTGGGCCATCAGTGCCAGCACCTCGCGCTCGCGGGCGCTGAGGCGCTCCAGCGGGTCGTGCCGCAGCCGGACCAGCTGCTGGACCACCTCCCGGTCCACCACCGTCCCGCCGCCGGCCACCCGTTCCAGGCCGGCCATGAAGTCGGCCACCGCGCCCACCCGCTCCTTCAGGAGGTAGCCGACCGCCCGTCCGCCGTCCGAGTCCAACAGCCGTGTCGCGTAGGACTGTTCGACGTACTGGCTGAGCACCACCACCGGCAGCCCGGGGTGCTCCCGGCGCAGCCGGACGGCGGCTCGCAGGCCGTCGTCGCGGTGGTCCGGGGGCATCCGGACGTCCGTGACCACGAGGTCGGGCCGCTGCGTGCGCACGGCGGCGGCCAGGGCGTCCGCGTCGCCGACGGCGGCGAGGACGTGGTGCCCGAAGCGGTGCAGCAGGCCGACCAGTCCCTCACGGAGCAGGACGGCGTCCTCGGCGACGATCACCCGAAGCGGCACGGTATCTCCACGTGGAGCAGGGTCGGGCCGCCGTCCGGGCTGGACACCCGCATCCGGCCGTCGACGGCGGTGAGGCGGTCGGCGAGCCCGGTCAGCCCGCTGCCGAGCGCCGGGTCCGCGCCGCCGCGGCCGTCGTCGGCGATCTCCAGGACGAGCAGGTCCGCGTGGTAGCGGCCGGAGACCCGGGCGTGGCCGGCACCGCTGTGGCGGGCGATGTTGGTCATCGCCTCGCTGATCAGGTAGTAGACGCCGGTCTCCAGCTGCCGGGGCAGCCGGACGGGCAGGTCCAGGTCGACGGTGACCGGGATCGGGAACCGTCCGGCCTGCTCCCGGACGGCGGCGGCCAGCCCGTGGTCGGCCAGCACCGGAGGATTGAGGCCGCGTACGATCCGGCGCAACTCCTCGTGAGCGGTGCCGAGTTGCTCCTGCGCCTGGGCCAGCTGCGGGCCGAGCGGCGAGCCCGGCGGGACGTCCAGGTGCATCAGCCCGAGGGTCATCCCCAGCGAGACCAGCTGCTGCTGCGCGCCGTCGTGCAGGTCCCGCTCGATCCGCTGCCGCTCGGCGTCGAAGGCGTCCACCAGCCGCGCCCGGGAGGCCTTCACCTCCCGCAGTCGCGCGCCCAACTCCGCGTCGCGCGGGGCGAGCAGGGTGCGGGCGAGGGCCGCGCGGGCGCCCGCCCAGGAGGTCACCGTGTACGGCGAGGCGAGCAGCACGAGGGCCCCGAAGACCGACCACGGCCAGGTGGCGCCGTCGAGCGACGAGAAGCAGAGCGCCGGCACCCCGAAGGAGAAGAGCAGCACCAGCAGGTCCAGCCACCACAGCGCGGCGGCCGAGAGCAGGGTGAAGCCCAGTTCGCGCCAGGTCACCGGTTCGGTCAGCCGGGTGGCCGCCCAGGCGCGCGGCCCCGGGGCGTCCGGCGCCCGGTGCGGGTCCTCGGCCGGGTCCAGGTCCACCAGCCGCAGCCGCCACCGCTCGACGGCGGCGACCGCCACCGCCGACAGCACCACCCCGACCAGCGGCGCCACCCCGACCAGCACCACCAGCAGCACCGCCCCCGCCACCAGTCCGGCGGCCAGCACCACCAGCGCCGCGGCCCCCACCAGCACCCCGCTCGCCAGGTACGCCAGCGAACGCCACGGCCACGCGGAGCCGAGGAAGCTCAACGGCCGTTGGGCCATCGCCTGCCATGCCGTTCTCGGACGCATGCGAAGAACGATAGTGGGGTGGTCCGTCGGGCGGGGTAGTGCAGGCACTACCTTCCCGGTGGTGCCCGGATCAGTGCCCCCGGTCCGCGGGTCCGCTGGAATCCTCGGCATGACGAACCATCGGGAACCCAGGGCGGAGCGGGGCGCCGCCGAACCGCACGGCGTGGTGGAGCTGCACGACGTCCGCAAGGTGCACGGCAGCGGCGAAGGGGCGGTGACCGCGCTCGACCGGGTCACGCTCGGCTTTCCGCGCGGCACCCTGACCGCGATCATGGGGCCCTCCGGCTCCGGGAAGTCCACGCTGCTCCAGTGCGCCGCCGGACTGGACCGGCCCACCGGCGGCCGGGTGCTGCTGGCCGGCCTCGACCTCGGCGCCCAGAGCGAGCGCCGCCGCACCGAACTGCGGCGCGGGCGGATCGGCTTCGTGTTCCAGGCGTACAACCTGGTCGAGTCGCTGACCGCCGCCCAGAACGTCGAACTGCCCGCGCGCTTCGCGGGCCGCCGGAAGGGCGGGACCGTCGGCCGCGAGGAGGTGGCCGCCGCGCTGCGCGCCGTCGGGCTGGCCGAGCGCGCCGGGCACCGGCCGAGCCGGCTCTCCGGAGGCCAGCAGCAGCGCGTCGCCCTGGCCCGCGCCCTGGTCACCCGCCCCGACGTGCTCTTCGCCGACGAGCCCACCGGCGCTCTGGACACCCGGACCTCCGGCGAAGTCCTGCGCCTGCTGCGGCGGTTGGTGGACGAGCAGGCACAGACCACGGTCATGGTCACCCACGACCCGGCAGCCGCCGCCGTCGCCGACACCGTGGTCTTCCTCCAGGACGGCCGGATCGCCGACCGGCTGGACCTCGACGGCGACCACGCCCGCGCCGCCGCCGCCGTCGCGGCCCGCATGGCCCGGCTGGAGGCGTGATGCTGATCGTCGCCAACGTCCGTGAGCGCTGGTCGAGCCACCTCGCGTGCTGGCTCGCCGTGCTGGTCGGCGTCGGGCTGATCACCGCCACGCTGACCGTCCACGAGTCCGCCCGGCCCGCCGTCCAGCCCCGCCTCTCCGCCGCCACCGTCCTGGTGCTCC
>NZ_LFVW01000788.1:0-4496 GCF_001182915.1 Kitasatospora sp. MY 5-36 | reverse complement strand
GCGGGCAGGCCGGCCGGCCGACCGGGCGCTGGCCGCGGCGGCGCGCGAGGCGATCATCGAGGAGGCCCCGGAGGCCGGTGGGCTCTGCGCGCTGGCCGCGCTGCTGGAGGTGTCGCCCTACCGGCTGAGCCGGGTGTTCTCCAGGGAGACGGGCGTCTCGCTGACCCGCTACCGCAACCGCGTACGCGTCACCCGGGCCATGGACCGGATCGTCGAGGGCGAACCCGGCCTCGCCGCCCTGGCGGCCCAGCTCGGCTTCGCCGACCAGGCGCACCTGACCCGCGTCGTCCGCGAGCACGTGGGGCACACGCCCACGGTGCTGCGTCGGCTGCTCGCCCCGGGTCCGGGCCCGTCATGAGCCGGCGGGGCGGGGTCACGCGGGCACGGTGACGACCAGGTCGGGGGCGAGCAGGCCGGCGGCGCGGTCCGCGGTCAGCGCGCCGAGGATGTAGCCGTCCTCGTCGACGACGGGCCAGACCGCGAGGTGCTTGATCCGCATGGCGATCGCGGCCAGGGCCAGGCCCATGGTCGGCCAGGCGAACGGGCCCCGCTGGTGGGTGGTCGAGCTGATCGCGGTCCGCTCGGCGTACCAGGAGCGGGTGAGGAACGGATGGAGTCCGGTGCGGGTGACCAGCCCCTCGCAGCGGCCGTCGTGGCCGCGGACGAGCAGGTAGTCGAGGTGGGCGCCGCGGAGGACGTCGTCGGCCTGGTCGACGGTGCTGTCGTCGGCTATCTGGTAGTCGCAGGGGTCCATGGCGTCGGCGACCGTGAGGCCGTGGCAGGGTCGTGCGGGCTGGGGCGAGTGAGTGGTCACGGCGTTCACCGCTTCCCGTCTCCGGCCGCCCGCCGGAGCGGGGCCTGCCGGGCTGTCCTTCACCCAGAACGAAGCCGGAACGGGACCGGAATGCGGGTTGCCCTGGATGTCTCCGAGGCTACTCCCCGGGCGGACGGGGCGGCGGGCGGTGCGCGGGACGGGGCGGAGAGCGGGGCGGCGGGCGGCCCGGGGGAGGCCGTGGCGGAGTAGCGTGGGAGGCAGCCAAGGACATTCCGCACACCGGCATCAGCGTCGACGTCGCCCTGGGTCATGACGGGTCCCTCGTGGACCGGACGGGCGGCCTCAGATGATGCCGATCCCCCTCCCCAACCCTTCGCCCACAGGGCCGTGGACGGTGCCCGGTGCGCCGCTGCTGCCGCGCCTGGAGCTGGAGCCGACGCAGTCGCGGGAGGGCGTCTTCGACGGGGCCTGGTGGCCCCGCTCGAACCAGGTCAATACCGAACTGCCGGACCTGATCACCGCGCTCGGCGCCCACTTCGGGCGCATCCTCCGGGTCGGCCTCGACACCTCGGCGTGGGACGGTGTGCCCCGGTCCGTGATGGCGAACGGCCTGATGATCAGGATCAACTGGTTCCCGGGCAGCGACGCGACGATCAGCGTCACCCGGGGCCTCCAGGACCACTTCCTGCTGCTGGTGGTGCCGCCCGGCACCGACCCGACGACGGCCGCCTCGGCGATGGCCGGCGCCTCCGCGACCGGGAACCACACCCCGGCGGCGGAACTCCTGCTCGGCTGACGGCCGTCGGCGCTGCGCGGGCAGCGGGCAGCGGGCAGCGGGCAGCGGGCACCGGGCACCGGGCAGCGGGCACCGGGCACCGGGCACCGGCTCCGGGTCAGGCTCAGGAGAGCTCGTCGGAAGAGCTCCGGAGAACTCGTCGGAAAAACTTTCGCGGGGAGCGATGAGTTCTCGGGGCGGTCCCGGTCTACCCCTGTGCAAGCGACAGACGTGACCACGGAGGAGATCCCGAGATGACCGAGAACCTGGGCGAGCTGACCATCACCCGCGAGCTGCCGGGCGCCCCCGCCGCCGCGTTCGAGGCGTACTTCGAGCCGGAGCAGTTCGTCCGCTTCTGGGGTCCGGTCGGCACCCACGTGCCGCTGGACACCGTGACCATCGAGGCGAAGGAGGGCGGGCGCTACGACAGCACCATGGTGGTCGACGAGACCGGCGACCGGTACCCGTTGAAGGCGGAGATCACCGAGATCCGGGCGGGCGAGTTCTTCGCGATGGTGGAGGAGGGCTCGGGCATGCGCTCCACCCTCACCTTCACCGGGCTCGACGAGGGCCGCACCCGGGTGGTGCTGCACCAGACCGGGGTGCCGGAGATGTACCGCGGCCCGGAGGCCGAGGCGGGGCTGAACTCCAGCTTCGACCGGCTGGTCGAGCACCTCGCCGGCCGGAGCTGACCCGGCGGCCGGCCGCGTGCCGTCCCGGCCCGGTGCACGGGCCGGGGGCGGCGCCGCTCGGCGGTCGGCGCCCTTCAGTGGTCGGCGCCGCTCAGCGGTCGGTGTCCTGGGGGTACCAGCGGAGTTCGACGGTGTTGCCGTCCGGGTCCTGGACGTAGACGGAGGTCGCGGTGCCGCGGGCGCCGTAGCGGGGGACGGGGCCTTCGAGGACGGTGAAGGTGCCGGCGTCGATGACCTCCTGCCAGTCGAGGGGCTCGACGGTGAGGCAGAAGTGGTCGACGTTGGACTCGTGCCGGGGGCGGTGGACCAGGTCGATGATGGTCTCGGCGCCGACCCGGACGGACGGGAACGGCGCCCGGCCGGCCCGCCACTCGTCGACCCGGACGGGGGCCAGGCCGAGCTGGCCGGAGTAGAAGGCCAGCGAACGCTCGACGTCGGCGACGTTGAGGACCAGGTGGTCGAAGGCTACGACGCGCATGGGTGATCGGCTCCGCTCGGGTGCGACTGCTGGGGACGGGTTCCACCATCCTCCTGGCCGGAGGCCTGATCAACGCGTGATCGTCGTACGATCGTTGAGCCGCATTCAACGATCGAGGGGCGGGCGGGACCGGGATGCTGGAGCGGCTGGAGATCGAGGTCGTCCTCGCGCTCGCCGAGGAGCTGCACTTCGGGCGGACCGCCGAGCGGCTGCACCTGACCACGGGGCGGGTCAGCCAGGTGGTGCGGAAACTGGAGCGCCGGATCGGTGCGCAGCTGTTCGACCGCACCAGCCGGTCGGTCCGACTCACCGCGGTGGGGCGGCAGTTGGCCGAGGACCTGGTGCCGGTGGCGGCGGCGACGGAGGCGGCGCTGCGCCGGGCGGAGGACGCCGCCCGGGGCGTCACCGGGGAGCTCCGGGTGGCGTTCCTCGGGGAGTGGACGGCGCCCGTGCTGCTCAAGGCGGCCGCGCTGTTCGGCGAGCGGTACCCGGACTGCCGGGTGGACGTGCGCGAGGTGCAGCTGTCCAACTCCCGGTCGAGCCTGGAGGACGGCTCGGTCGACGTCCTGATCGCCTCCTACCCGTTCGACGGCATGGCCCGCGGGCCGGTGCTGCTGACCGAGCGGCGGGTCCTCGCGGTGGCGGCCGGGCACCCGTTGGCCGCGGAGCGGTCGGTGTCGGTCGAGGTGCTCGCCGACCACCCGGTGGTGCAGTACCCGGCCGTCACCTCGGCGGGCTTCAAGCGCGACCGCACCCCCGACCGCACCCCGTCCGGCCGTCCGGTGCCCAAGGGCCCGTCCGGCGGCACCTTCTCCGAGCTGCTCAGCCTGGTCGCGATGGGCCGCGGCGTCCTCCCGGTCGGCGAGCACTCCCGCCACTACTACCCGCGCCCGGACGTCGCGTACGTGCCGATCCACGACGCGCCCCCGATCGAGCGCGGCCCGGTCTGGCTGGAGAGCAACACCACCGCCCGGGTCCGCGCCTTCGTCCGGGCGGCGACGGACGTCGTCGCGGAGCGGCCCGGGGGCGCGCCGCTCCGCGCGCCGGCGACGGACTGACCGCGCCCGCCCCGAAGCGGTTCAACTCGCCCTGCGCCGACGGTAGTAGTGCACGGTGAGCACGGCGAGGAGCGGCCCCCAGGCGGCCAGCGGCAGGTAGCCGATCCAGAACACGACGGTCTGCCAGCCGTGGGTGACGATCGCGGCCACACCTCGCCCCAGCGGGCGACCAGGCCGAAGCAGAGGAGGGCCAGCGCCTCGCTGACCACGCTGAGCGCGAGGATGTACGCCCAGCCTCCGTCGAACGGGGCGGGGTCCCGCTCCGCTGGTGTCGGGCCGTGGTCGAGCAGCGGCAGGCCGACGATGAAGCCGCCGATCCGCCAGAGGCAGGAGGGCAGGACGGCCAGGGTGATCGCGTACCCGGTGCGGACCGCCCAGCGGGGCACGCCCGGTGCGGGGGTGCCGTGCAGTCGTGCCGCGATCGTCCGTGCGCCCATGGTTCCGCCTCCCGACCCGGGCGGACGCGGTCCGTCCGCCACCGGCTCCGACCCTCCCGGAGCGGGCCGGCCGGGGCGTCCTCATCCGGGCCGAACCCGCTCCCCCGGGCGAGGGAGCGGGCCGTTGCCCCGATGGCGGGGGTCAGGGCAGCAGCAGTCCCCAGGACAGGGCCCAGGGCAGGAACACCAGCCCGGCCAGTAGCAGGGCGCCCAGCCGCGCCCGGTCGGCCAGGGAGGCGGCGGCCAGGGCGGCCCGCTCCCGCCGGGCGCCGGCCGCGGCG
>NZ_LFVW01000787.1:0-4513 GCF_001182915.1 Kitasatospora sp. MY 5-36 | reverse complement strand
CCGGGTCGGCCATGGCCAGGGTGGCGGCCCGGCGCCAGACCTCGCTGCGCGGCGGGCGCGGGCCGTCGGTGCGTTCCAGCGGCTCCAGCGCGGCCAGCGCGGCATCGGCGGCCACCGGGTCGTCCAGCAGCGCGGTGACCAGCGCGGCGACCACCACCCAGCCGTCCCCGGGCTGGGCGTCGATCATCCGCAGCTCCAGGTGGCCGCGCGGGCGCACCGGTGGGAAGAGGGTGGTGCGGTGGTAGTCCAAGTCGTCGAGCGTGGGCGGGCGTTCGCCCGCGCCGCGGATCCAGTCGCGGAAGGTCAGGCCGGTCGGGGCCGTCCAGGGCAGGCCCTCGGGCCTTCGTACGCACAGGACTCGGGCGTCCAGCACGTACTGTGCCCAGGCCTCGCGCGGGTCGCCGTGGTCCGGCTCCGGGGCGAGCGTGCGGGTCGGGTCCATCCGGGACCAGACGGCCTGCCGGGTGGACCGATGGCCGGTCGAACTACCGTCCAGTGTCGGGGAGTTGGCGAAGGCGGCGACCAGCACCGGGCCCAGCCGGTGGGCCAGTCGCCAGCGGCGCTCCACCGCGTGCGGCCCGTCCGCCTCGCCGGCGTCCAGGCAGACCTGCACCGACGCGGTGCCGGTCATCATGATGCGGCCCCAGGGCCCGGCGGAGTCGAAGAAGCGCTCCATCGCGAGGTAGCGGGGGTGGTCCAGCACCATCCGTCGGGGGCGGGCGTACGGGTCCGTCCCGGTGCCGGTGAGTCGCAGGCCCTGTGCCGCGAAGGCGGCCCGCAGGGCGGTCAGATCGCGTCGGGTGTCCTCGACGCAGGCCAGGAGGCCGGTGGCGGGCGGGGAGCTGAGCTCGACCTGTCCGCCGGGTTCGAGCGTGAGGCGCGAACCGGAGGGGAGGGAAACGCCGTCCGGTCCGCCGAGTGGCAGCGACTCCAGTGCGGCGTGGAGTAGTTCCGGCCGTACGGGGCGGGACGGACATCGATCGTCATGGACGAACCATTCGACCTCCACCCCCACCAGACGGGGCGGTCCGATCTTGAAGCAGACGCCCGACACGTGGCTGCGCGCCCCCGATTCGGTCAACGGGGTCACCCCCGGCGGGGGTGTTGGCGTGCTCTGCCGGTCGGGCGGAGTGGTGCGGGATACCGGTATCACCGGACTCACCATCCTCGGGATCACGATTGCGGCCCGGTCTACTTTGCCCAGTCTGCTACGGAGCATGCGGGGATGCCCCGCAAAAATCGTGTGAACGTTCGTTTTCGCAGGTCAGAGCTGTGGCGAACGGGTGAGTTCGGGGCTGTCAGGCCGATCGGCGGGCAGGGAGCGGTCCGTACCCGGCCGGGGCACGTGCCGGGGTCACAGGCGCTCCAGCCGCTCGAGGACGCTCGCCAGCACCGGCCACGGCAGGGCGTAGTTCAGGCGCAGCGAACCCCGGCCGCCGGGCCCGAAGTCGGCGCCGTCGGAGGCCTCCAGACCGCAGCGCTCCAGCAGCGCCCGGCGGGCGTCGGCGGGCGGCAGGCCGAGCGCGGCGGCGTCCAGCCAGAGCAGGTAGGAGGCCCGCGGGGTGGCGCGGACGGCGGGCCCGAGCCGGTCGGTCAGCCGGGTGCGGGCGGCGGCCAGGTGGGCGAGCAGCGCGTCCAGCCAGGGCCCGCCCTCGCGCAGCGCCGCCTGCTGCACGGTCTGCTCCAGCAGGCCGCCCTCCCAGAGGCCGTAGCCGGCCAGCGCCTCGGTGAACCGGGCACGCAGCCCGGGGTCGGGGACGAGGGCGAAGCTGCTGGGGATGCCGGAGCAGTTGAAGGTCTTGCCGACGGAGTTGAGGGTGACGACGAGGGGCCGGTGCGCCGGGTCGGCGGTGGTGACGGCGACGGGGTGGGCGCGGTCGGGGTGGGTGAGGTCGCCGTGCACCTCGTCCGAGACCAGCAGCACACCGCTCTCGGCTGCCCGGGCGGCGAGAGCGCGCACGGCGTCGGCCGGCCACACCGTGCCGGAGGGGTTGTGCGGGTTGCTCAGCAGTACGGCGCCGACGGGGCGGGGGAGCGGGTCCGACGGGAGCCGGTAGCCGCTCGGGCCCGGGTGCGGTACTTGCGGCGGGTGCGCCGGGTGCAGCGGCAGTTCGCGGTACGGGAGGCCGGCCGCGCGGCAGAGCTGGGCGAAGCCGCCCCACTCGGGGGTGGGGAAGAGGACGGGGGCCTGCGGCCGTACGGTCTCCAGGAGGAGGCGCAGCGCGGTGCGCGGGCCGCAGGGCAGCAGCAGGACCCAGTCCGGGTCGACCGCGGCGCCGTGCCGGGTGCGGTACCAGTCGGCCACCAGCGCGCGGCCGGCCGGGTCGCAGACCGTGTAGCCGTACGCGCGGTGCCGGGCGCGTCGCTCCAGTGCCTCGGCGACGGCGGGCGGGCCGGGCAGGTCCATGTCGGCGAGGCCCATCGCGATCGTCCCCGGGGCGTCCGCGCGGGCCCACTTGCTGCTGCCGGTGCCGGTGCGGTCGAAGGGGGCGTCGAAGCCGAAGTCGGGGGCGGGGACGTCGGTGGGCGCGGGGCCGGGGGTGTCGCGAACAGATGACAGATTTCGAAAGCTGTCATCTGTTCGCTGAAAGTTGTCGTCTGTCATCTGTTCGCCGCCCTCCGTCCTCCGACGCCCGTCACGCCGCTCGACGCCCGTCACCCCGCCGCCGCCCCCGCCAGGTACGCCGCGAGCCCCCGCCGCCCCCGGCGCATCATCACCGCGTGGTTGGCCCGGAACAGCGGGTGCAGCGGCAGGGCGAGCCGGCGCAGCAGGGGCTTGCCGGGCCGGGTCTCCTCCTCGAACAGCACCCGGCTGCCCGGACCGCCCGGCCCGCGGGCCCCGCTCGGTCCACCCGCCTCGCTGGCCCCGCCCGCCAGGTCCGGCGTCACCGTGAACCGCGACCACCCGGCAAGGTCGCCCCGCATGGCCACCTCCAGCACCCCGGCGGCCGGGTCGCGCCGCTTCGCCGCCAGCCCGATCACCAACCGGTACGGCAGCAGCGCGCGCACCACCACGTCCCCGGAGTCCTCGCCGGTCGGTCGGACCTCGCGGATCTCCGGCCACCACAGCGGATAGCTCCGCACGTCCTCGAGGGCCGCGTACACGGCGGTCGCCGGAGCCGCGAGCCGCCAGACGCCCCGGAATCGGTAGTGGTTGGGGTCCACGGCCCCACCCTAGTCCGGGCCGGTCGCTCCGAGGGGTGAACGCCGTTGGACCGTTGCCGAGTTGGTCCGTGGCACGGCCGGTAACCGGAGGTGAATCTTCCGGAAGCGCCTGTCCGGGAGGAAGGAAGCACTCCGCTTGCACCCGTTCGGGGTGCGGGGGAGGATCTTCTGTGCTTGTAGTCTCATCAGTCACGGCAGCATCCCCTGGGCGCTGCGACCCCAGAAACCGGAGTGAAGGAGTCACAGGCATGCGGCGACCGAGCTGGGTACCGGAGGGCACGGACCTGGACAAACCGAACGCCGCGCGGGTCTACGACTACTACCTGGGGGGCTCGCACAACTTCGAGGTCGACCGGGAGATGGCCCGCAAGGCGATCGCCATGTGGCCGGAGCTGCCGCAGATCATGCGCTCCAACCGCGCCTTCCTGCGCCGCGCCGTGACCTTCCTCGCCGAGCAGGGCGTCACCCGCTTCCTGGACATCGGCTCCGGCATCCCGACCTTCGGCGCCGTGCACGAGATCGCCCGGGCGATCCGCCCCGAGGCCAAGGTGGTCTACGTGGACCGCGACCCGGTCGCCGTCGCGCACAGCCGCCTGCTGCTGGAGGACGACCACGACTGCGCCGTCGCCCAGGCCGACCTGCGCGACGTCGACGACCTGCTGGCCCGCCCCGAGGTCACCGAGCTGCTGGCGGCCGGCGAGCCCGTGGCCGTGCTGCTGGTCGCCGTCGCGCACTTCGTCGGCGACGAGGACGACCCGTGGCGGCTGATCGGAACGGTCCGCGACGCCCTCCCGCCCGGCAGCGCGCTGGTGCTCTCGCACGCCGCCCTGGAGAGCCGCCCCGACCAGGCCGAGGACCACCAGAAGCTCTACCAGCGGACGCCGACCCCGCTGACCATGCGCACCCACGAGCAGATCACCGCGATGTTCTCCGGCTTCGAGCTGGTCGAGCCGGGTGTGGTGCACCTGCCGCTGTGGCGTCCGGACCAGCCGGGTACGGTCGGTGAGCACCCCGAGCGGATCGCCGGGGTGGCGGGCGTGGGGATCCGCCCTTGAGCGGACGCGACGGACGAGGCACCGACGGCCGCACGCCCCGTGCGGCGGCCGTCGCGAGGCCTGCCCGGCCCGCTCGGCCCGCTCGGCCCGCAAGGCCTGCCGGGCCCGCCGGAACCGGCGCGTACACCAGAGGAACCAGGTTCAGCAGATGAGTACCACCCCGGTGCGCGGCAACGCGGAGCGGTTCCACGAGGAGTGGGCCCGGCTGCTCTCCGCCGACCACGGCACCGCCGTCCACCCCGGCCTGCTCGGCCGGCTGGTCGCGCGCACCGCCGCGCTGCTGCACCGCGCCC
>NZ_LFVW01000786.1:0-4525 GCF_001182915.1 Kitasatospora sp. MY 5-36 | reverse complement strand
GAGAACCGCTCGTCGAATCGGATGCTTCCGGGCGATGCCGAGCGAGCTGCCGAGCTCGACGGCGGTCTCGGAGGTGGCGGAGGCGGCGCCGGCCTGCTCGACCGGGGCGGCGGAGACGACCATCTCGGCGGTCATCGTCATGGTGCCGACCGTCCCGGCGGCCAGCACGCCGGCCGCGGTGAGGACGAGTGCCAGCGGGGAGTGCGGGCCGACCTGGGTCATCATCGCGAAGCCCGCCGAGCCGACCAGGAAGCCGCCGCCCATCAGCACCGCCGGGCGGACCCGGCCGGCCAGCGCCGAGCTGACGCCGACCGCCGCGCCGACGCCCAGGCTCGGCACCAGCGACCAGAGCGAGGCGGTCAGCGGGCTCATGCCCTTGACCAGTTGGAGGTACTGGGAGGTGAAGAGGGCGAAGCCCATCATCGCGAACATCGCGATGCTGTTGACGCTGATCGCGCCGCTGAAGGTGCGGATCCGGAACAGGCCGAGGTCGAGCAGCGGGTTCGCGGCGGTGCGCTGGCGCTGGACGAAGGCGCCGGCCAGCAGGAGTCCGGCGGCGACGGCGAGCCCGGGCAGGAGGCTCCAGCCCTCGACGGCGATCGTCTTGACGCCGTAGACCAGCGGCAGGATCGCGGCCAGCGACAGCGCGGCGCCGAGCAGGTCGAAGCGGCCAGTGCGGCGGGTGGAGCGGTACTCGGGGAGCAGGACGGGTGCGGTCAGCAGCACCAGGGCCATGACCGGGACGGCGAGCAGGAAGGCCGAGCCCCACCAGAAGTGCTCCAGCAGCAGGCCGCCGGCGACCGGGCCGAGGGTGGCCCCGGCGGTGAGGATGCCGCCCCAGGCGCCGAGCGCGATCTGCCGCTGCCTGGGGTCGTGGAACATCGTGCGGATCAGCGCGAGGGTCGAGGGCATCACGGTGGCCCCGGCGGCGCCGAGCACGGCGCGGGCCGCGATGAGCTGGCCGGCGTCGTGCGACCAGGCGGCCAGCAGCGAGGCGCCCGCGAAGCCGGCGGCGCCGATCATCAGCAGCCGGCGGCGGCCGATCCGGTCGCCCAGCGCGCCCATCGTGATCAGCAGCCCGGCCAGCAGGAACGAGTACATGTCCATGATCCACAGCTGCTGGGTGCCGCTCGGCGCCAGCGTGGTGGAGATGTACGGGACGGCGAAGAAGAGCACGCCCATGTCCATGGTGAGGACGAGGGTCGGGAGCAGGAGGACGGCCAGGCCGATCCATTCGCGACGGCCTGCGCGGTCGGTGGTTGCGGTCATGGGGAAGACGGTACGGATGTGTCAGACGCTTGTCTAGTACATATGTGCAAGACATCTGTTCAGTCCTTCCGTAGGATCGGGGCATGGGAAACCGCGAAGACCTGATGGCCGGCGCCAAGCGCTGCCTGTACGAGAAGGGCTACGGGCGCACCACCGCCCGTGACATCGCGACCGCCTCCGGCGTCAGCCTGGCCGCGATCGGCTACCACTTCGGCTCGAAGGAGACGCTGCTCAACGCGGCGATGATCGAGGCGATCGGGGAGATGGGGGAGGCGCTCGGCGCGGTGGTGATCGCCGCCAACCAGGTGTCGGACGACCCGGAGGTGCGCTTCGCGGCCGTCTGGGACGGGCTGCGGGACGTCTTCGTCGAGCACCGCGGGCTCTGGGCGGCCCAGTTCGAGGCGCTCGCCCAGGCCGGGCACGCCCCCGAGCTGGCGCAGGCCTTCGCGGCGGCGCAGAAGGAGGGCCGGCTCGGCCTCGCCGCGGTGTTCCGGGGGCTGCCCGAGGTGCCGGACACCGAGGAGGAGGTCGCCCGCGGGAGCTTCTACCAGACCCTGCTGGCCGGTTACTGCGCCCAGTGGCTGGCCGCGCCCGAACTCGCGCCCAGCGGGCAGGACTTCCTGCGCGGGCTGCGGCTGGTCAGCGACAGCGTGTTCAACCCCGTGCGGCCGTAGGGAACGTCCCGCCCGTGGGGTGCGCCCGGTCCGTGGGGAGCGCCCCGCGCGCCCGTAGCGGGTGTTCCGCCGCCCGCTACGCGGTGACGGCGGTCAGCAGCACCACCGAGTCGACGTGCGCCAGCAGCCCGTGCCGCTCCTGCGGGACGGGCTCCAGGCGGCCGGCCGCCAGTTCCAGCCGCCGGCCGGCGATGGTCAGCGAGACCCGGCCGCGCAGCACCTGGACGCTGCCCGCGGTGGGCGGGTTGTGCTCGTCCAGCGCGGTGCCGGCGGTCAGCGCGATCACGGTCTGCCGCAGGATCCCGTCGTGCAGGACCAGGTGGGCGCTGCGCCCGTGCGGGCTCTCGGCCGCCCGGGCGGCGTGCTCCACGGCGAGCTGTTCGAGATCGGGCATCGCGCCTCCTCCTCGCTCCGGGCGCACTCCGTGTGCCCAGGGTCGCGGACGCCCGGGGGCCCCGCACCCGGAAGCGCTCCGCACCCCGGAAGGGCCCCGCACCCCGGAGCGGCCCGAGGTGCAGCCCCCGCCGACTGCCCGCATCGTGGAGGCATGGCGACCAACCAGATCTTCAACGGGCTTCAGGTCAACCGCTCGCTGCTGGCCGGCGGCGTGGTGCTCACCGGCGTCGGTTCGCTGCTCGGCGCGGCCGGCGCGGCGATGGTGTGCGCCGCGCTGTTCACCGCCGGCCGCGGCTGGCTGCGGAACCTGGAGACCGCTCCGACCGCGCTCGCCCAGCGGGCCCTGCACGACGCGAAGGTGGCGTCCTCGGCCGGCTGGGACGCCTGGCGCGCCCAGCACGGCTCGCCCAACTGAGCCGGTGCGGTCGTCGGTCCGGGTGCGGCGGGTCACGCCTCCGGGTGGCCCACCGCACCCGGCCCGAACGGCCCGGACGGCCCGAACGGCCCGAACGGCCCTACAGCCCGAGCGACTTGGCGATGATGCTGCGCATGACCTCGCTGGTGCCGCCGTAGATCCGGAACACCCGGTTGTCGGTGTAGAGCCGGGCGATCGGGTACTCCAGGATGTAGCCGTAACCGCCGTGCAGCTGGAGGCACTTGTCGATCACGGTGGAGGCCGACTCGGTGCAGAACAGCTTCGCCGCGGCCGCGTCCGCGACGGTCAGCTCGCCGTCCTGGTACAGCTCCAGCGCCCGGTCCACCATCGACTGCTGCGCCACCACCTGGGCCTCGCAGTCGGCCAGGGTGAACTTGGTGTTCTGGAACTCGGCCACCGCCTTGCCGAACACCTTGCGGTCCTTGACGTACTGCACCGCGAACCGCACCGCCGCCGCGGACGCCGCGTAGGCGCCGACGGCGATCGCCAGCCGCTCCTGCACCAGGTTGTGGGTCAGGTAGGAGAACGCCCGGCCCTCCTCGCCGAGCAGGTTCTCCACCGGCACCCGGACGTCGCTGAACGCCAGCTCGGCGGTGTCCGAGGTGCGCAGGCCGATCTTCTGGAGCTTGCGGCCGACGGTGTAGCCCGCGGAGGAGGTGTCCACGCAGAGGATGGACAGCCCGGCCCGGCGGTTCTCCGGGTCGTACGGGGCGGTGCGGCAGACCACCAGGACGAGGTCGGCCAGCACGCCGCCGGTGATGAAGGTCTTGGCGCCGTTCAGGACGTAGTGGGTGCCGTCCTCGGAGAGCCGCGCGGTGGTGGTGATGCCCGCGAGGTCGGAGCCGGCGCCCGGCTCGGTCATCGCGATCGCGGTCATGATGTCGCCGGAGACGAAGCCGGGCAGCCAGCGCCGCTTCTGCTCCTCGGTGGCGTACTCCAGCAGGTACGGCAGCACCAGGCCGGTGTGCACGCCCGAGGAGCCGAAGCTGACGCCCGCCCGGGCGGTCTCCTCGGCGACCACCGCCTG
This sequence comes from Kitasatospora sp. MY 5-36, assembly GCF_001182915.1. Classification (NCBI taxonomy): domain Bacteria; kingdom Bacillati; phylum Actinomycetota; class Actinomycetes; order Kitasatosporales; family Streptomycetaceae; genus Kitasatospora; species Kitasatospora sp. MY 5-36. The sequence continues at coordinate 723 of NZ_LFVW01000786.1, read as the reverse complement.
GTACTTGAACCCGCTCTCGCCCGCGCCGCCGTACTCCTCCGGCACCTCGATGCCGTAGACGCCGAGCGCGCCGAGCTGCCGGTAGAAGTCGCGCGGCGGGTGGCCCTCGGCCTCCCAGCTCTCGTAGACCGGGACGACCTCGTTGGCGATGAAGTCCCGGATGGTCTCCCGGAAGGCCTCGTGGTCCTCGTTGAACACGGTGCGGCGCACGGCGGCGCTCCCTTCGACGGCACCGGCCGGGGCTGCCGGCCGGGGCGGAACGTGCCTGGTGATGGCCCCACAAGTTAATCCGGGGTAGCTTCGACTGTCCAGCGTCCGAAGGCTATTGGAGCACGGGCGGCGGAGGCGGCAAGTGAATCCTTGCTAGCCTGCTGGGAGTGTCCGGGGAGACGGCGGGGAGGCGCGCCATGGTGGTCCGACGGCCGCCCGGGCGGCGCGCCCAGATCCTGGCCGTGGCCGCCGACCGCTTCCACCGCAGCGGCTACCACCAGGTCTCGATGACCGAGGTCGCCGCCGGTGTCGGCATCACCGCGCCCGCGCTCTACCGGCACTTCCGCGGCAAGCCCGAACTGCTCGACCGCGCCGTCCGGTTGGGCCTGGACGCCCTCGCCGAGGGCCTGCGCCCGGCCCGCACCACCGCCGACCTCGGAGCCGCGCTGGCCGCCGTCGCGGTCGGCCACCGTGCGCTCGGCACCCTGGTGCAGCGCGACGCCCGGCTGCTGC
>NZ_LFVW01000007.1:0-8975 GCF_001182915.1 Kitasatospora sp. MY 5-36 | reverse complement strand
CACGACGAGCAGGACGTGCTCCGACGGACCGGTACTGAACAGCCAGGACCGAATGGGCAGTTCAGTCGAAAGGTCGAAGGCGTACCGCGCGGCCTCGTCCAACTCCCGGCGCAAGACTGCCGGTTCGACCTCGCACACCTCGAACGCCGCCCGGACCCCGGTCAGCACCCGCTGGCACGGCTCGCCGTCCACCTCCGCGAACACCGTCCGCAGCGACTCGTGCCGGCCCACCACGTCATCCAACGCGGCCGCCAACGCACCCCGATCCAGCACACCGGACAGCCGCATGGCCAAGGGCATGTTGTACGTCGCCGACGGACCCTCCAACCGGTGCAGGAACCACAACCGCTGCTGAGCGAAGGACAACGGCAACCGCTCCGGCCGCACCCCCGCCACCAGCTCCGGCCGCGCCACCGCACCCGAAGCCAGCCGCTCGACCAGCCCCGCCACCGTCGGCGACTCGAACACCGCACGCAACGGCAGCTCCGCCCCCATCCGTTCACGGACACGGCCCATCAACCGCATCACCAGCAGCGAATGGCCGCCCAGGTCGAAGAAGTCGTCGTCGATCCCGACCCGTTCGACTCCCAGCACCTCCGCGAACACCTCGCACAGCGCCGCCTCACGCGCCGAACGGGGCCCCCGGCCGCCCTCCGACACCAGGGCACCGAAGTCGGGCGCCGGCAACGCGGCCCGGTCCACCTTCCCGTTCGGCGTCAGGGGTATGGCGGGGACGGCCGTGATCAGGGAGGGGACCATGTACTCCGGGAGCCGCCCGCGCAGTTCCCCGGCGATCGCGGACGGGTCGAACCCGGTGCCGGGCTCGGTCACCACGTAGGCGACCAGACGGACATCGCCCTCCCGGACGGTGTGGACGACGACGGTGGCGTGCGCCACTCCGGCGCAGCGCCGCAGCCCCGACTCGACCTCGCCCGGTTCGATCCGGAAGCCCCGGATCTTGACCTGGTGGTCGGCCCGGCCGGCGAACTCCAGCAGGCCGTCCCGGTTCCAGCGGGCGAGGTCGCCCGTGCGGTACATGCGGGTGCCGGCCGGGCCGTACGGGTCCGCCACGAAGCGCTGGGCGCTGAGCCCCGGCTGCCCCAGGTACCCGCGCGCCATGCCGGCGCCGGCGACGTACAGCTCGCCCACCACGCCGGGCGGCACCAGGCCGAGGCACTCGTCGAGGACGTACACCTGCTTGCCGGTGACCGGCCGGCCGATCGGCAGGGACGGCTCGGGGTCGTGGCCGGGCGCCATCGCGTGCAGGGTGGCGAAGGTGGTGGTCTCACCCGGTCCGTAGCCGTTGACCACGGTGAGGTCCGGGCAGGCCGCCATGACGCGTCGCACCGGGCCCTGCGGGACGACCTCGCCGCCGGTGAAGACCTGGCGCATGGACGCGAAGCAGTCGGGGTGGTCCTCGGCCATCGCCTTGAACAGTCCCGCGGTGATCCACATGGAGGTGATGCCGTGGTCGCGGACGATGTCGCGCAGATGCGGTCCGTCGAGCGGCACGTCGGGGGCGATGACGACCCGGCCGCCGAGCAGGAGGGGCATCCACAGCTCGAACGGCAGGGCGTCCCAGGCGGTCGGCGAGTGGAGGAGCACCCGTGCGGGGTACCCGCCGACCACGGGGTCGTCGGCCAGGGACGTGATGTCGGCGTGGGTGAGCCCGATGCCCTTCGGGGTGCCGGTGGATCCGGACGTGTAGATGACGCAGGCCAGTCGGTCGGGTTCGGGGGACGCTCCGCGGTCGCCGGCGGGTGGGGCGGACGGGGCGGACGGGGACGTGGACGGGACGTGTGCGGCGTCGTCCTGGACGAGCAGCACCTGGTCCCCGGGCACGAAGGCCGGGACGCGGGTCGGCGAGTCGGTCAGCAGCAGGTTGACGTCGTTGTCCGCCCACATCCTGCGGACCTGGCTCTCCGGGTACCGCGCGTCGAGCGACAGGTACATTCCGCCGGCCTTGACCACGGCCAGCACCGCGACCACGAAGCCGATCGACCGCGGCATGGCGATGGCCACCAGGCGTTCCGCGCCGACACCACGGCCGATCAGCTCGTGGGCGAGGCGGTCGGCCCGCTCGTCGAGCTGGGCGTACGTCAGCCGGGTGCCGTCGGCGACGACCGCGACGGCGTCGGGGACCCGCTCGACCTGCGCCCGGAACGCCGTGACCAGGCTGCGCGCGGGCAGGTCCGTGTCGTTCCGGCCCGGCAGCAGCTGCCGGCGCTCCTCGGGCGTGAGGATGTCGACCTGGGCCACCGGCAGTTCCGGCCGCGCGGTCAGCCCCTCCAGCAGCCGCACCCACCGGTCGAGGAGCACCTCGACGGTGGACCGGTCGAACAGGTCCGTCGCGAACTCGGCGACCCCGCGCATCCCGCCGTCAGGGTCCTCGGCGAGGCTGAGGGTGAGGTCGACCCGGGACACGCCCGTGCCCACCGGCTCCGCCACCACCTCCAGACCCGGCAGTTCGAAGCGGGCCTGCTCGGTGTTCTGCAAGGCCAGCATCACCTGGAACAGCGGATGCCGCGCCGCCGACCGCCGGGGGTTCAACTCCTCCACCAGGTACTCGAACGGCACATCCTGATGCGCCAACGCACCCAGACCCGCCTCACGCACCCGACCGACCAGCTCGGCGAACGACGGATCACCCGACACGTCCGTCCGCAACACCAACGTGTTCACGAAGAACCCGACCAGATCGTCCAGCGCCTCGTCCGAACGCCCCGCCACCGGCGAACCGATGGGGACGTCCTCCCCCGCACCCAACCGGGACAACAGCACGGCCAACGCCGCCTGGAGCACCATGAACACCGTGGCGCCATGGGCACGCGCCACCTCGCCGACGGCACGGTGCAGAGCCTGGCTCAGCCCGAACGACGCCGTCTCTCCCGCGTACGAGGCCACGGCCGGCCGAGCCCGGTCGGCGGGCGGGCTCACCTCCTCCGGCAGACCAGCCAACTGGCCCTGCCAATACGCGAGTTCATCCTCCCGTACACCGTCCAGCAGCTCGCGCTGCCACAGCGTGTAGTCCGCGTACTGCACCGGCAGCGGCTCCCACCCCGGCGCCGCACCCTCCAGCCGGGCCGCATAGGCCTCGGCCAGATCACGGGCCAGCGGCGCCATGGACCAGCCGTCGCCCGCGATGTGGTGCAGCACGACGAGCAGGACGTGCTCCGACGGACCGGTACCGAACAGCCAGGAACGGATGGGCACTTCGGCCGCCAGGTCGAAGGCGTACCGCGCCGCGCCCGCCAACGCCGCATCCAGAGCAGCGGGTTCGACCTCGGACACCTCGAACGGCACCCGCACGCCGGTCAGCACCCGCTGGTACGACGCGCCGTCCACCTCCGCGAACACCGTCCGCAGCGACTCGTGCCGGCCCACCACGTCGTCCAGCGCGGCGGCCAACGCACCCCGGTCCAGCACACCCGACAACCGCAGCGCGAGCGGCATGTTGTACGTCGCCGACGGACCCTCCAACCGGTGCAGGAACCACAACCGCTGCTGCGCGAACGACAACGGCAACCGCTCCGGCCGCACCCCCGCCACCAGCTCCGGGCGCACCGCACCGCCGGAGGACAACCGCTCGACCAGCCCGGCCACCGTCGGCGACTCGAACACCGCACGCAACGGCAGTTCCACGCCCAGCACCGACCGCACCCGGCTCACCAGCCGCGTCGCCAGCAGCGAATGCCCGCCCAGGTCGAAGAAGTCGTCGTCGATCCCGGCCCGGTCGACTCCCAGCACCTCCGCGAACAGGCCGCAGAGGATCTCCTCCCGCGGTGTACGGGGCCCGCGTGCCGACCGCGACGCGTAGTCGGGAGCCGGGAGGGCCCGCCGGTCGAGCTTGCCGCTGGAGGTGAGCGGCAGCGCGTCGAGGGCGATGACGGCGGACGGCACCATGTACTCGGGCAGCCGCTGCCGCAGGGCGTCCCGCAGCCCGGCCAGGACGCGTCCGGTCGTCCGGGAGCCCAGGGGGTTGTTCACCAGGGCCGACAGGGGCTTGTCCTGGGTGTACGCCGGTCGGTGCACGTCCGTGTAGACGGCGTCCGCGCGCCCGCCGGGAACGAGTACGGCGTCGAGGGCGTCCGGCGCCCCGGGCGCCCAGGTGGTCAGCACCTGGCAGCCGTGCCGCTCGCCCCACTCGTGCAGGGCCTCCGGGTCGACGGCCTCGGGCGTGTTCCCGTCGGCCCGTCCCGTGCTCAGCCGGGCGCGGAGCCGCTGCGGCGACGCCTCGTGCGCGAGTTCCTCCGCCGCCGCGACCTCTCCGGTCAGCCGGCTGTTGACGAGGCCGGTGACCCGGACCGGCCCGGACCCGGAGGTGAGGGAGTCCAGGCCCGCCAGGTCCTGGAGGCTCGTGAGATCGCGGCCCCAGACGAGTTCCGGCACGTTCGCGAGGGACTCGGCCCGGGCGGTCCCGTCCGCCTTGTGCAGGACGACCTCGTAGCGGTGCCTGGTCAGCTCGTTGTGGTGGACGCCGCGCTTGAGCCGGATGTCGACGCCGGCCACCGCCTCGGGGTGGCGCCGCGCCCAGACGGTGAAGAAGTCCGGGTCGATGACCAGTTCCTTCTCCATGATCACCGCGTGTTCCACGGCCGCCCTGAGCTGCTCGCCGGTGCTGTCCTCCGCCGCGTGGCCGAGGTGGATCCCGGTCTGGAAGGCGCGCAGCGAGCCGCGGTGGCGGACGTCGCCCACGACGATGCGCCCGCCGGGGGCGAGCCGGCCGAGCGCGCCGTCCAGGACCCGGGCCAGGTAGTCGGCGTCGGGGAAGTACTGGATGATCGAGTTGAGGACGACGGTGTCGAAGTACTCGGCCGGGATGTCGTCCACGACGTCGGCGGGCCGGCAGAGCAGCCGTACCCGGTCGGCGAGTCCGGCGGTCTCGCACTGGGCGGTGAGGCGTTCGATCACGGGCGCGGAGAAGTCCGTCGCCCAGTAGGTCTCGGCCCGGGGGGCCAGCGGGCCAAAGAGCAGGCCGGAGCCCACGCCGATCTCCAGGACGCGCCGGGGCGGGCGTTCCGTGATGCGCCGCACCGCGGCGTCGCGCCAGTCGTGCATCTCGTCGAGCGGGATCGGCTCACCGGTGTAGGAGCTGTTCCAGCCGGTGAAGTCCTGGCCGAACCCGGGTGTCTCCGCCCCGGCGCCGCCGTAGACGTCGTCGTAGATCTCGCGCCACTCGTCCACCTGGTCGTCCTCGGCGCCCTCGCCCTCGGGCACGATGTACGCGACGAGCCGCGGGTCGCCCTCGCGGTCCTCGCGGACCACCACCACGGCCTGGGCGACGCCGCTCTGCTCGCGCAGGACGGCCTCGATCTCGCCGGGTTCGATCCGGAAGCCGCGGACCTTGACCTGCTGGTCGGCCCGGCCCAGGTACTCGAGTTGCCCCTCCGCCGTCCAGCACACGACGTCGCCCGTGCGGTACATGCGGGTGCCGGCCGGGCCGAACGGATCGGCCACGAAGCGCTGGGCGCTGAGCCCGGGCCGGTCGAGGTAGCCGCGGGCCAGGCCCGCGCCCGCCAGGTACAGCTCGCCGGGGACGCCCGGCGGCACCGGCCGCAGGCGTTCGTCCAGGACCCGGACCCGGGTGTTGTCGACGGGTCGTCCGATCGGTACGTCGCCGCCGGTGAGCGGCTCGCTGATGGCCGCGACGACCGTGGACTCGGTCGGGCCGTAGGCGTTGACCATGCGGCGTCCCGGCGACCAGGTCCGCACCAGGTCGGCGCCGCACGCCTCGGCTCCCACGATCAGGGTGCGGAACCCGGTGAGCGCCTCGGCGGATCCGGCCGGCAGGGTGCCGAGCACGGACGGCGGGATGAGCGCGTGGGTGATCCGGCGGTCGGCCAGGACGTCGGCCAGTTCGGCGCCGACGAGGCGGTCCCGGCCGCCCAGGACGAGGGCGGCGCCGGCCGCGAAGGCCATGGTCAGTTCGAGGACGGCCGCGTCGAAGCCGGGCGACGACAGCTGGAGCACCCGGGCGTCGGGGGTGACCTCGCACTGTCGCAGCAGGGTGCTCGCCAGGCTCCCGAGGCCCTGGTGGGTGACGACGACGCCCTTGGGCACGCCGGTGGAGCCGGAGGTGTGGATGACGTAGGCCGGGTGGCCGGGGTGCGGCGGTGCGGCGGGCTCCGGGTCGTGGTCGGGGCAGCCGGCCAGGGCGGCGGCCGTCCCTGGGTCGTCGGTGGCCACGGTCTCGGTGCCGTCGTGCAGGGTGCCGACCGTGTCGGCGAGCGCCCGGGTGGTCAGGATCAGCTCCGGGGCGGCGTCGGCCAGGATGTGGCCGACCCGCTCGGCGAGGTACTCGGGGTCGAGGGGGACGTAGGCGGCGCCCGCCTTGAGGACGCCGAGGACGGCCGCGATCTGCTCGGGCGAGCGCTCGTAGAGGACGGCCACGTGCTGCTCGGCGCCGATGCCCCGGGCGCGCAGCCAGTGGGCGATCCGGTTGGCGCGGGCGTCCAGCTCCCGGTAGGTCAGTTCGACGTCCTCGCAGACCAGGGCCGTCGCGTCGGGGGTGCGGGCGGCCTGGGCGGCGAACAGCGCCGGCAGGCTCGACCCGGTGGTGTCGCGGGTGGGGCCGGCATTCCACTCGGTGATCCGCGCGTGCTCCCGCGGGGTGAGGATGTCCGCCGCGCCGATGGGGGCCGCGGGGTCGCGGACCAGGGCGCGCATGAACGCGGTCCACCGGTGGATCAGGGCGTCGACGGTGGAGGCGTCGAAGAGCTCCGTGGCGTACTCGACGTAGGCGTCGATGCCGGCGGGTTCGCCGTTCGCGCCGTGGCTCTCCGTCAGGCTGAAGAAGAGGTCGAAGCGGGAGGTCCCGGTGCCGACGAGTTCCGGGCGGACGTCGAGTCCGGGCATCCGGAACCGGGCCTGCTCGTTGTTCTGCAGGGTCAGGGCCACCTGGAACAGCGGGTGGTGGGCGGTCGAACGGTGCGGGTTGATCTCCTCCACCAGGGACTCGAAGGGGACGTCCTGGTGGGCGTAGGCGGCGAGGCTGGTCTCCCGTACCCGGGTGACGAGTTCGGCGAACGACGGGTCGCCCGAGGTGTCCGTGCGCAGGACCAGCATGTTGACGAAGAAGCCCACCAGCCGGTCGAGCGCCTCGTCGGTCCGGCCGGCGATGCCGCTGCCGAGCGGGATGTCGGTGCCGGCGCCGAGCCGGGTCAGCAGGGCGGCGAGAGCGGCTTGCAGGACCATGAAGACGGTGGCGTCGTGGGCGCGGGCCAGTTCGCTCAGCGCGCGGTGCAGGTCCGGGTCGAGCGCGAAGGGGGTCACGTCTCCGGCGTACGAGGCCACGGCGGGCCGCGCCCGGTCGGCGGGGGCGCTCACCTCCGTCGGGAGGTCGGCCAACTCCTGTCGCCAGTAGTCCACTTGGTGGCCGAAGAGGCTGTCGGGGTCGTCCGCCCCACCCAGGAGGTCCCGCTGCCAGAAGGTGTAGTCCGCGTACTGCACCGGCAGCGGCTCCCACCCCGGCGCCGCACCCTCCAGCCGGGCCGCGTAGGCCTCGGCCAGGTCGCGGGCCAGCGGCACCATGGACCACCCGTCGCCCGCGACGTGGTGCAGCACGACGAGCAGGACGTGTTCGGTCGGGCCGGTGCTGAACAGCCAGGACTGGATGGGCACTTCGGTCGCCAGGTCGAAGGCGTACCGGGCGGCCTCGTCCAACTCCTCGCGCAGGTCGGCGGTTTCGAGCTGCCGTGTCTCCAACGGCACCTCGAACTCGGCCAGCACCCGCTGGCACGGCTCGCCGTCCGCCTCCTCGAACACCGTCCGTAGCGACTCGTGCCGGCCCACCACGTCGTTCAGCGCGGCCGCCAGCGCCGCCGGGTCCGGCTCCCCCGACATCCACAGCGCGAGCGGCACGTTGTACGTCGCCGACGGGCCCTCCAACTTGTGCTGGAACCAGAGGCGTTGCTGCGCGAAGGAGAGGGGAAGGACGTCCGGTCGGGAGACGGGCGCGAGGCGGGTGCGCCGCTCCCCGGTTCCGTGACCGAGACGGAGTGCCAGGGCACCCGGGCTCGGGTGCTCGAACAGCTCGCCGGGCTGGATCTCGGCGTCGAGGACACCGCGGACACGGCTGATCAGGCGGGTGGCGAGCAGGGACTGGCCGCCGATGTCGAAGAAGCTGTCGCCGGGTGCCACCCGGGTGAGGCCGAGCAGTTCGGCGAAGAGCCCGCAGAGGACCGCCTCCCGGGCGTGCGGCTCGTCGGCGCCGAGGATCTCGACGGGGGCGAGGTGGGCCGGCAGGCGGTCGCGGAGCTCCTGGAGCACCTTCGGGGACGGGCCGGGCAGGACGTAGGCCACGAGCCTGGTCTCGGCCCGGGCCGTCGTCCGCTCCTGTTCCGCGGGATCTTCGGCCCGTACCAGGACGGGGATCGCGTGGGAGACCTCGGGGTGTTCGAGCAGCTGGTCGCGCAGTCGGTCGAGCAGACGGCGGCCCCGCTCGTCCTCCCGGCCGCCGGACAGCAGGCCGGCCAGGGAGAACGACTCGGCACCGGTGGCCGCGATCCGGCGCGGGCGGCGTACCAGTCGGCGCAGGACGGAGGGCACCGGCCCGGTGGAGCGCTCGCGCAGGCCGACGGAGTCCAGGCGGACGGGAGCCACCACGGGTCGGCGGGCGCGGATCGCGAGGTCGAGGAGGGCGAGGGCCCGCGGCGTGGGCAGCGGCAGGACGCCGGAGCGCCGGATGCGGCCGAGGTCGCCCTCGTCGAGGCCGGCGGTCATGCCGGACTCCTGCTCCCACAAGCCCCACGCCAGCGAGAGACCCGGCAGCCCCCGGGCCGACCGCTCCTGCGCCAGCGCGTCCAGGAACGTGTTCGCCGCCGCGTAGTTCGCCTGACCCGCGGTGCCCACCAGGCCCGACACCGAGGAGTACAGCACGAAGGCCGCCAGCCCGGGGCACCGCTCCCGCGTCACCTCGTGCAACGCCCACGCGCCGTCCACCTTCGACCGCAGCACCTCCCCCAGCGCTTCCACAC
>NZ_LFVW01000077.1:0-4397 GCF_001182915.1 Kitasatospora sp. MY 5-36 | reverse complement strand
GCCAGTGGGTCGGCATGGGGCGTGAGCTGGCGGAGGCCTCGCCGGTGTTCGCGGCCCGGCTGGCTGAGTGTGCTGCGGCCCTGGCGCCTTACGTGGACTGGCAGTTGGACGATGTGCTGGCGGGGCGCCACGGTTTCGAAGCCGCTGACGTCGTGCAGCCGGCGCTGTGGGCCGTGATGGTGTCGCTCGCTGCGGTATGGCAGGCGGCTGGTGTCGCTCCGGACGCGGTGCTGGGTCACTCGCAGGGCGAGATCGCCGCTGCCGCCGTCGCTGGGATTCTCTCCCTGGACGACGCTGCCAAGGTCGTCGCTCTGCGGAGCAAGACCCTGAAGGTGCTGGCGGGTCGTGGTGGGATGCTGTCAATCGCGGAGCCGGTGGAGGGTGTTCGGGCGCGGATCGCGTCGTACGGCACCCGCCTTTCCGTCGCGGCCGTGAACGGCCCGTCGGCGACGGTCGTCTCCGGTGACGCCGACGCGCTGCGTGAACTCGCCGAGGCGTGCGGGGATTCGCCGCGTGCCCGGATGATCCCGGTGGACTACGCGTCCCACAGCGCCCACGTGGACGAGCTGCGCGAGGAGATCCTGACCGTCCTCGACGGGATCCGGCCTCGTGAGGCGCAGGTCCCGATGATCTCCGCGCTGACCGGTGCATGGCTCGCGGGCCCCGAGCTGGACCCGGCCTACTGGTACGCGTCGCTTCGCGAGACGGTCGAGTTCGACCGCGCGGTGCGGATTCTCGGCGACGCGGGCCACGGAGTGTTCCTGGAGGTCTCGCCGCACCCGGTGCTGACCCCGGCGATCGGCGACAGCCTGGAGGAGCGCTCCCCGGTGGTCGCAGGCACCCTGCGGCGCGACGAGGGCGGCGCGCAGCGCCTGTTGACCTCGCTCGCCGAGGCGTACGTCCAGGGCGCCCCCGTCGACTGGGCGGCGGTGCTCGGCGCCGGGACGACCGTCGCGCTGCCGACCTACGCTTTCCAGCGGCGCCGCTACTGGCCCGAGGCCCCGGTGCTGGAGCGGGCGAAGCTGTCGGTGGACGACTGGCGTTACCGCATCACCTGGCAGCCGGCCGCCGCGAGCGGCCCGGCGGACCTGTCCGGCACCTGGCTGGTCGTCGGCGACGCCCCCGACGCGGCCACGATCGCCGAGGCGCTGACGGCGCGTGGCGCCGAGGCGGTGCGGACGACGCTCGCGGGCCTCGACGAGGCCATCGCAGGAGCGGGCGGGGACGTGCGCGGTGTGGTGTCGCTCCTGGCGCTCGACGAGTCGCCGGACGCCGAGTTCGCGTGGCTGTCCCGGGGCAGCGCCGACACCCTCGACCTGGTCCAGAGGTTGGGCCGGGCCGGGACCACCGCTCCCCTCTGGGTGCTGACCCGTGGCGCGGTGCAGGTCGCCGCCGACGAGGTGACGACCAGCCCGGTGCAGACCCAGGTCTGGGGTCTCGGTCGTACGGTCGGCCTGGAGCACGCGGACCGTTGGGGCGGTCTGGTCGACCTGCCGCCGGTGCTGGACGCCGATGCGGCCGCTCGTCTGGTCGGCGTCTTCGCCGATGGCAGTGAGGACCAGGTCGCGGTGCGGCCGTCGGGTGTCCTCCTGCGCCGTCTGGTGCGGGCGGAGGCCCGCCGTGTGGAGTCGGAGGGCTGGTCGCCGCGCGGCACCGTCCTGCTGACCGGTGGCACCGGCTCGATCGGCGTCTGCATCGGCCCCTGGCTTGCCGAGCACGGCGCGCCGAGGGTGGTTCTGACCTCCCGCTCCGGCCCGTCGGCGCACGGCGTGGCGGCGCTCGCCGCCGCCGTGGCGAACGGCGGCTCGGCCGTCGAGGTCGTCAGCTGCGACCTGACGGAGCGTGCGCAGGTCACGGCGATGGTGACGTGGATCGAGGCCTCCGGCCCCGGCCTGTCCACCGTCCTGCACTCCGCCAACGCGCCGATCCTGGCCCGGGTGGAGGACACCAGCCGGGAGGAGCTGGCCGTCGCGGTCGGCGCGAAGGCGGCCGGCGCCGTCCACCTGGACGAGGCGACGGCCGACCTGGGCATCGACGAGTTCGTGATGTTCTCGTCGATCTCGGCGACCTGGGGCAGCAACGACCACGCCGCCTACGCGGCCGGCAACTCCTTCCTGGACGGCCTCGCCGAGGACCGTCGCGCCCGCGGCCTGCCCGGGACCTCGATCGCCTGGGGCGTGTGGAACACCCGCGACTGGGACGCCGTCGACGCGGCGATGGACCAGGCGCCCGGTCGCGTCACCCCGCACCGCCTGCTGCGGCAGGGCATGAACTTCCTCGACACCCAGCGAGCGCTGACCGCGCTCGGCGAGATCCTGGCCGACGACGAGACCTTCATCGCCCTCGCGGACGTCGAGTGGGAGAAGTTCGCGCCGGTCTTCACGGCCGCACGGCCTCGCCCGCTGCTGGACACCATCCCCGAGGCCCAGGAGGACACGACCGTCCGTCGTGACGAGGACGGGCGCGGTGACTTCGAGCTCCAGCTGGCCGGGCTGTCGGCGGCCGAGCGGCGCCGGACGGTCACCGAACTGGTGCGGACGCACGCGGCCGCGGTGCTGGGCCACGAGTCGGTGGACGAGATCGTGGCGAGCCGGGCGTTCCGGGAGCTGGGCTTCGACTCGCTGACCGCCGTCGAGCTCCGCAACCGCCTGAACACCGCGTGCGGCCTGCGGCTGCCGTCCACGGTGATCTTCGACCACCCGAGCGCCTCGGCGCTGGCGGACGAGATCCTGGCCGCGCTGTTCGGCACGGACGCGGACGAGGGCCAGACCGTGACGGCGGCGGCGGTGTCGACCGATCCGATCGCGATCGTCGGTATGGCCTGCCGCTACCCCGGTGGTGTCCGGACTCCGGAGGAGCTGTGGGACCTCCTGGTCGCGGGCGGGGACGCGATCGGCGCGTTCCCGGCCGACCGCGGCTGGGACATCGAGGCGCTGTTCGACCCGGACCCGGACGCCGAGGGCTCGACCTACGTCGTGGAGGGCGGATTCCTCAGCGGGGCCGCGGAGTTCGACGCGGGGTTCTTCGGGATCAGCCCGCGCGAGGCGCTGGTCATGGACCCGCAGCAGCGGCTGCTGCTGGAGACCTCCTGGGAGGCCGTCGAGCGGGCCGGCATCGACCCGAAGTCGCTGCACGGCTCCGCGACCGGCGTGTTCATCGGCGCGGCGTCGTCGGGCTACATCGCGACGGGTGCCACCGTCCCGGGCGCCGAGGCGCACCTGATCACCGGAAACGCGCTGAGCGTGCTCTCCGGCCGGGTGTCGTACACGCTGGGCCTGAACGGGCCCGCGGTGACCGTCGACACGGCGTGCTCGTCCTCCCTGGTCGCGCTGCACCAGGCGGGCCAGGCCCTGCGGTCGGGCGAGTGCTCGATGGCGCTGGCGGGCGGTGTGACGGTGATCGCCGACCCGGCCGAGTTCGTCGGCTTCTCACGCCTGCGGGCGCTCGCCTCGGACGGCCGCTGCAAGGCCTTCGGCGAGGGCGCCGACGGCATGGGCATCGGCGAGGGCGCGGGCATGCTCGTGCTGGAGCGCCTCTCGGACGCCCGCCGCAACGGGCACCAGGTGCTCGGCGTGCTCCGCGGGAGCGCCGTCAACCAGGACGGCGCCTCCAACGGCCTGTCCGCGCCGAACGGCCCGGCCCAACGGCGGGTCATCCGGGCGGCGTTGGCCAACGCCCGGATCTCGGCGGCGGACGTGGACGTGGTCGAGGCGCACGGGACGGGCACGGAGCTGGGCGACCCGATCGAGGCGGGCGCGCTGCTGGCCACGTACGGCCAGGAGCGGTTCGAGGACCGGCCGTTGTGGCTGGGGTCGGTGAAGTCGAACATCGGGCACGCCCAGCAGGCCGCCGGTGTGGCCGGTGTGATCAAGATGGTGCTGGCGCTGCGGGCCGGTGTGCTGCCGAAGACCCTGCACGCCGATGAGCCGTCCTCGCACGTCGATTGGGAGACGGGCAACGTCCGTCTGCTCCAGGACGCGGTGCAGTGGCCGGCGGGCGAGCGGCCGCGTCGGGCGGGTGTGTCCGCCTTCGGGATCAGCGGCACCAACGTCCACGTGATCGTGGAGGAGGCCCCGGCGGCCGTCGAGGCGGCGGTTGAGCCGGCGGGCCAGGAGAACCCGGTACTCACCGGGGCGGCGGGTGTGGCCTGGCCGGTCTCCGGTCGTGGCGCGACCGCGCTGGCGGGCCAGGCGGGTCGGCTGCGCGAGTACGTGCTGGCGCGGCCGGAGCTGCCGGTGGGTGACGTCGCGTGGTCGCTGGCCACGACGCGTTCGGTGTTCGAGCAGCGTGCGGTCGTGCTGGGCGGCGAGCGGGGCGAGCTTGCGGCGGGTCTCGCGGCGGTGGCCACGGGGCAGCCGGCGGCGGGCGTGGTGACCGGGTCGGTGGCGGCTGCTGGG
>NZ_LFVW01000785.1:0-4539 GCF_001182915.1 Kitasatospora sp. MY 5-36 | reverse complement strand
CGGCCGAGGGCGCGTCCGGCACCGCCGTAGCGGCCGCGCGGGGTGGATCGCGGCGCGCGGTGGGCGGTGGCGCCCGCCGTCCGGCCGGAGCCGAGCAGGGCGCGCAGCGGGGCGAGGGTGTCGTTGGTGACGAAACCGGCCCAGACCAGGTCCCAGAGCGCCTCGACGACCTCCGGCTCGGCGGTCTCCTCCGGGAGCTGCTGGACGAGTTGGCGGAAGAACAGGCCGTAGCCGCCGGCCAGCGCGGACAGCAGCGCGCTGTGCACCGGGGTGAGCGCGGGCGGGACGGGCTCGGGGCGCAGCAGGTGGGCGTTCTCGGCGAGGTGCAGGCTGAGCCAGCCGTCCTTGCCGGGTAGGGCGCCGGCCCCGCACCAGCCGATCTCGCCGGCCGCCATCAGCTCGTCCAGCAGGCCGGGGGAGTAGTCGGTGAGCCGGGCCGGGAGGATCAGCTTCTCCAGCGCGGAGGCGGGCAGGGCGGTGCCCTGGAGCTGCTCGACCACCCGCAGCAGGCCGTCCGGGCCGCGTAGCCGGTGGCCGGCCAGGTGCTGCCACTGCGGCAGGAAGGCGGCCAGGGCGCGCGGCGGGACCGGCTCGACCTCGTGGCGCAGGGCGGCGAGCGAGCGGCGGCGCAGCCGGCGCAGCACCTCGGCGTCGCACCACTCGGGGGCGGTGTGCCACTCGGGGTCGGTCTGGCTCCCGGCTGGCCTGAAGTGGCCCTGGACCAGGCGGCCGGCGGCGGTCAGGCGGTGCAGGGTGCCGGTGACCACGGCGGTGCCGAGGCCGTAGCGGGCGGCGGCCTCGGCGGCGGTGAACGGGCCGTGGGTGCGGGCGTGGCGGGCGATCAGATCGCCCAGCGGGTCCTTGACCGGCTCGGTGAAGGCCTCCGGGACGCCGACCGGCAGCGGGGTGCCCAGTGCGTCGCGCAGCCGTCCGGCGTCCTCGATCGCGGTCCAGCGGCGCTCGCCGGCGATCCGGACCTGGATCACCCGGCGGGCGGCCTCCAGCTCCAGGGCCCAGAGCGGCTCGGCGCCGCGGACGGTCAACTCGGCCTCGGAGAGCGGGCCGAGCAGGCGCAGGGCGTCGGCGACGCCCTCGGCGTCCTTGATCCGGCGTTCGGGGACGAGGCGTTGGAGCTCGGCCTCCAGTTCGGCGAGCACCCGCGGGTCGAGCAGCTCGCTCAGCTCGGCCTGGCCGAGGAGTTCGGACAGCAGCCGGGAGTCGAGCGAGAGGGCGGCGGCGCGGCGCTCGGCGAGCGGGGAGTCGCCCTCGTAGAGGAACTGGGCGACGTAGCCGAACAGCAGCGAGCGGGCGAAGGGCGAGGGCTCGGGGGTGGTGACCTCGACCAGGCGGACGGCGCGGGACTCCAGATCGCCCATCAGCTCGACCAGGCCGGGGACGTCGAAGACGTCCTGCAGGCACTCCCGGACGGCCTCCAGGACGATCGGGAACGAGCCGTACTCGGAGGCGACTTCGAGCAGTTGGGCGGCGCGCTGGCGCTGCTGCCAGAGCGGGGTGCGGCGGCCGGGGCTGCGGCGAGGGAGCAGCAGGGCGCGGCCGGCGCACTCCCGGAAGCGGGAGGCGAACAGGGCGGAGCCGCCGACCTGGTCGGTGACCAGCTGTTCGATCTCGCTTGGGTCGAACAGGGTGGCGTCGGCGCCGACCGGGGCCTCGTCCTGGTCCGACTGCGCCGAGGGGCTGCCGAAGTCGAAGTCGAGGCTCAGCAGGTCGGCGTCGGGCAGGCGCAGCACGATGCCGTCGTCGGCGTGCATGACCTGCGGGTCCAGGCCGTGCTGCTCGCGCAGCCGGGCGCCGAGGGCGAGCGCCCAGGGGGCGTGGACCTGGGCGCCGAAGGGGGAGTGGACGACGATCCGCCAGTCGCCGAGCTCGTCCCGGAAGCGCTCGACCACGATGGTGCGGTCGTCGGGGAGGTGGCCGCAGGCGGCGCGCTGCTCGGCCAGGTAGTCCAGCAGGTTGGCGGCCGCCCAGTCGTCCAGGCCGGCCCGCTTGAGGCGCTCGGTGGCGGCCTCGGGCGGCAGGGCGCCCAGTTCGCGGGTGAAGGCGCCGAGGGCGCGGCCGAGTTCGAGCGGGCGGCCGAGCGTGTCGCCCTTCCAGAACGGGAGCCGGCCGGGGACGCCGGGGGCGGGGGTGACCAGCACCTTGTCGTGGGTGATCTCCTCGATCCGCCAGGAGGTGGTGCCGAGGGTGAACACGTCGCCGACGCGGGACTCGTAGACCATCTCCTCGTCGAGCTCGCCCACCCGTCGCCCACCACCACCCTTCTTCTCGGGGTCCGAGCCCGCGATGAAGACGCCGAACAGGCCGCGGTCGGGGATGGTGCCGCCGGAGGTGACGGCCAGTCGCTGGGCGCCGGGGCGGCCGGTCACGGTGCCGGCCACCCGGTCCCACACCAGGCGGGGGCGCAGCTCGGCGAAGGCGTCCGAGGGGTAGCGGCCGGCCAGCATGTCGAGCACGGCGTCGAAGGCGGACTGCGGGAGGGTCGCGAAGGGCGCGGCGCGGCGGACCACGGCGAGCAGGTCGTCCACCGGCCAGGTGTCCAGGGCCGTCATCGCGACCAGCTGCTGGGCGAGCACGTCCAGCGGGTTGCGCGGGATGCGCAGCGCCTCGATCCGGCCGGCCCGCATCCGCTCGGTGACCACGGCGGACTGGACGAGGTCCCCCCGGTACTTGGGGAAGAAGACGCCGGTGGAGACGGCGCCGACCTGGTGGCCGGCCCGGCCGACCCGCTGTAGGCCGGAGGCGACCGAGGGCGGGGACTCGACCTGGACGACCAGTTCGACGGCGCCCATGTCGATGCCCAGCTCCAGGCTGGAGGTGGCGACCACGGCGGGCAGCCGGCCGGCCTTCAACTCCTCCTCGACGAGCGACCGTTGCTCCTTGGAGACGGAGCCGTGGTGGGCCCGGGCGATGACCGGGGGCGCGCCCTTGGCCGCGCCCGAGCCGCCCATCAGCTCGGCCGGGGCGTGCGCCTCGGGGACGGCGGTGCCGGTGGCGCGCTCGTAGGCGATCTCGTTCAGCCGGTTGCACAGCCGCTCGGCCAGCCGGCGGGAGTTGGCGAAGACGATGGTCGAGCGGTGCGCCTCGACCAGGTCGACGATCCGCTCCTCGACGTGCGGCCAGATCGAGGCCTGCCGCTGCGGGTCGGTGCCGGCGGCGCCGCCGGTGGCCGGGGCGGCGGGCAGGTCGTCCAGGTCGGGGACGGGGACGACCACCGAGAGGTCGAACTCCTTGGCGGCGGCGGGCTGGACCACGGCGGCGCCGCGCCGCGGGCTCAGGAAGCGGGCCACCTCCTCGACCGGGCGGACCGTCGCGGACAGGCCGATCCGGCGGGCCGGGCGGTCCAGCAGTTCGTCCAGCCGTTCCAGGCTGAGCGCGAGGTGCGCGCCGCGCTTGGTGCCGGCGACCGCGTGCACCTCGTCCAGGATCACCGTGTCCACGCCGCGCAGGGCCTCCCGGGAGGCGGAGGTGAGCAGCAGGAACAGCGACTCGGGGGTGGTGATCAGGATGTCCGGCGGGTGGGTCGCGAAGCGGCGGCGGTCGGCGGCCGGGGTGTCGCCGGAGCGGATGGCGACCTGGACCTCGGGCTCGGGCAGGCCGAGTCGGACGGCGGCCTGGCGCAGTCCGGCCAGGGGGGCGCGCAGGTTCCGTTCGACGTCCACCGCGAGGGCCTTGAGCGGTGAGACGTAGAGGACCCGGCAGCGGTGCCTCGGCTCGGCGGGGGGAGGGGTGGTGCTGAGCCGGTCGAGGGCGGAGAGGAAGGCGGCCAGCGTCTTGCCGGAGCCGGTGGGGGCGACCACCAGGACGTCCGTCCCCCGCTGGATGGCCTGCCAGGCCTCGGCCTGTGCGGCGGTGGGGGCGGAGAAGGCACCGGTGAACCAGGCCCGGGTGGCCGGGGCGAAGCCGGCCAGGGGGTCGTCGGCGGACGGGGTCGGGTGCTGGGGCGCCATGCCCCCATGGTGCCGGGTGGGACCGACAAGCGGGGGCGGGCGGGAGGTTCGGAGGAGGGGTGCAAGCCGGGGAGCAGAAACCACAATCCGCTCATATGGTGAGGAATCGGATGGGTGATCCACCCGTGACCCACCGGACCGACGAGCGGAGACCGTGCGATGGCGCAGGCGCACCCGTCGGGCGGGCCCGCCCGACGCCGTCGGGTCCGCGGGCCCGCCCGGGCGCTGCTTGCGATGCTGCTGATGGCGCTCGTGGTGGGCGGCGCCGTCCCGTCCGTGTCCGGGGCGGGGCGGGCGTACCTCAGCTACCTGGTGCTGGCCGAGGGCGAGGACGCCGCCGGCGCCGCCCGGGCCGGGGCGGAGAGCCGGGCGGCGGGCGGGCAGGTGGTCCAGGAGTACCCGCAGATCGGGGCCGTGCTGGTGTACGCGACCGGCCCGTTCGCCGACCGGGTGCGGGCCCGGCCCGGGATCGCCGCCGTCGGGGCGACCAGGACCGCGCCGGTGGTCGGGCCGCCGCGGGCGGTGACGGGGGCGGGGGACTTCACGGCGGGGGCCGGGACCGGTGGCCGGGCGG
>NZ_LFVW01000784.1:0-4561 GCF_001182915.1 Kitasatospora sp. MY 5-36 | reverse complement strand
CGTCGTCGGTGCGGGCGGTGTCGCGGCGCGGCTGCCGGCCGGCAGCCGGCCGGACCGGGACCCGAACGCGGTCAGCCCCCGGCAGGCCCGGGCGATGCAGGCGGACCTCGCCCAGCGGCTCGCCGAACTGGGCGTCGGCCGGGTCCGGTCCGCCGCCCCGACCACGATCCCGGTCTACTTCCACGTGATCCACGACGGCGACGAGGGGCGGCTGGACGCGGCCGCCGTCGCGGGCCAGATCGACCACCTCAACGAGAGCTACGGCGGCCAGGGCGAGGGCAACGTCCCGAGCCCGTTCCACTTCGAACTGGTCGGCACCGACTGGAGCGACAACGCCTCCTGGTACACCGGCATGACCCCGGGCTCCTCGGCCGAGCAGGCGATGAAGACCGCCCTGCGCAAGGGCGACCAGGGCACCCTCAACCTCTACACCGCCCGGCTCGGCGACTCCCTGCTCGGCTGGTCGACCTTCCCGAACGCCTACCGGACGCACCCGACCGACGACGGCGTGGTGGTGCTCGACGCCTCGCTGCCGGGCGGCTCCGCCGTCCACTACGACGAGGGCGACACCGCGACCCACGAGATCGGCCACTGGCTCGGCCTCTTCCACACCTTCCAGAACGGCTGCCGGGCCCCGGGCGACTACGTGGAGGACACCCCGGCCGAACGCACCGCCGCCTCCGGCTGCCCCGAGGGCCGGGACACCTGCCCCGGCCCCGGGCTCGACCCGATCCACAACTTCATGGACTACAGCTACGACTCCTGTATGACCAGGTTCACCCCGGGACAGGTCCAGCGGATGGCCAATATCTGGGCGGCCTACCGGAGTTGACGGTGACAGCGGATCAGCAGTGCACCACGAGGTAGAGCAGCGTCCGGTCGCCGGAGGCCCGGAACTCGTACGCCAGGTACTCCAGGGCGGAGGCGTCCAGCCAGGCGGCCGGCCGCTCCTCGGGGGTGAGCAGGGCGGGCACGAAGACGCCCGGGGAGGCCTCGTGCAGCCGGCCCCACAGGCCCAGCGTCATCTCGTCCGCGTCGACCGCCAGCCGCTTCGCCAGCCGCCGGTCCACCGGGCCGCGGGCCAGCCGCCAGTAGCGCCCCCCGGCGTCCACGAAGCCGCCCGACGCGAGCGGGTCGTCGAGGTTCCAGTACTCGTGCTCCTCCTTCGGCGGCAGGGCGGCCAGGACCTCGGCGAAGCCGCCGGTGCGGCGGCGGGGCTTGTGCGGCATCCGGGGATCCTCGCAGGCGTCGCGGGCCGCGCGCACTGGAATTGAATGCGGCGGGCCGCTTCCGGCGTGGCAGATACCGACCGTTTGTCCGATTTGATCTATGTTCGGAGGGTCGGGACCGATCAGGAGCAACCGAAGGAGCAAGGGCATGAGTGCCAATCCCCGGATCGTCGTCGGCGTGGACGGCTCGCCCGCCTCGGAGCAGGCGCTGCGCTGGGCGATCGACTACGCGCGGGCCGTCGGCGGGACGGTCCACGCGATCGCCGCCTGGGAGTACCCGGCCTTCTACGGCTGGGCCGGCGCGGGCGTGCCGACCGTCGAGGCCTTCAACCCCGAGGAGCTCGCCGGGAAGACCCTCAGTGAGACCGTCGCCAAGGTGGCCGGCGACGACGCCGGTGTGCGGATCACCGAGAGCGTGATGCCAGGCAACGCCGCCCAGGCGCTGCTGGAGGCCGCCAAGGGCGCCGCGCTGCTCGTCGTCGGCAGCCGCGGCCTGGGCGGTTTCTCCGGCGTGCTGCTCGGTTCGGTCAGCCGCCACCTCACCGAGCACGCGCCCTGCCCGGTGGTCGTGGTGCGCGAGGCCCACGGCGCCGCCGAGCAGTCGGAGTAGCGCACCCGGGGGCGGTGCCCCGGCGGGCCGCCGCGCGGACCAGAATGGAGGCATGCCAGAAGGTGACTCCGTCTACCGCGTGGCGGCCCACTTGCACGAGGCCCTCGCCGGACAGCCGCTGACCAGCGCCGACCTGCGGGTGCCCGCGCACGCCACCGCCGACCTCACCGGCCGCCGGGTGCTGGAGGTCGCCCCGCGCGGCAAGCACCTGCTCGCCCGCTTCGAAGGCGGCCTCACCCTGCACACCCACTTGAGGATGGACGGCCGCTGGGTGGTCTACCGCCCCGGCGAGCGGTGGACCGGCGGCCCGGAGTGGCAGATCCGCGCCGTCCTCGGCACCGACCGGGGCACCGCCGTCGGCTACCGGCTGCCCGTCGTGGAACTGCTGCGCACCGCCGACGAACGGCGGATCGTCGGCCATCTCGGCCCCGACCTGCTCGGCTCCGACTGGGACCCGGTCGAGGCCGTCCGCCGGCTCCTCGCCCGCCCGGGCCGCCCGGTCGTCGAGGCCCTGCTCGACCAGCGCAACCTCGCCGGGATCGGCAACGTCTACGCGAACGAGCTGTGCTTCGTCGCGGGCGTGACGCCGTGGACCGAGGTCGGCGAACTCCCGCACCCCGACCGGCTGGTGGAGCGCGCCCGGCAGATGCTGGAGGCCAACAAGCTGCGCCCCGGCCACATCACCACCGGCGACACCCGGCCCGGCTACCAGCACTGGGTCTACGGCCGGGCCGGACGGCCCTGCCCGCGCTGCGTCACCCCCGTCGTCACCGGGCGCCAGGGCTCGCCGCCGCGCGACCGGACGGTGTTCTGGTGCCCGTACTGCCAGCGCGGCCCGGCCCCGGAGGTCACGGCCGCTCGACCAGCGCGGGGTGGCGCGGGTCGTCCACCCGGACGGTGACGTCGGCCGTCGCGGCGGGCCCGGTCTCCGCCTCGTAGCGGGCGAAGGCGGGCAGCGTCCACTGCTGGTCGGCCGGGGTGCGGCGGGCCAGCGCGGCCGGGCCGAGCGCCAGGTGGACGGTCAGCTCCAGCGGCAGCCAGCGGCCGAGCAGCAGCGCGCCGTCCAGCAACAGAACGCCGCCGGGCGGGAGTTCGGTGTACGGGGCGCGGGTCGACCGGTCGGTGGCCGGGTCGCGCAGGGAGGGCAGGACGCGGCCGTTGCCGCCCGGCTCCAGCGGGTCGAGCACCTCGCGGGCCAGGGCGCCGTCGTCCAGCCAGAGGTCGTGGAAGGCGTCCGCGTCCTGGTGGCCGTACTCCAGCCGGATCGAGGCCGGGCGCAGGAAGCCGTCGGCCGAGACCCGCAGCGTCGGGTGGCCGCGCAGCCGCAGCGGCTCCACCAGCGCGTCGGCGAGCGCTCCGGGGAGGGCGGCCGGCGCGCCGTCTACGGCCACCCGCAGGCGCCGGCCGCGGGCGTCGGGCAGGGCGGCGATGCGGTCGGCGAGCAGCTCGGCCAGGTTGTCGGGGGAGATCGGGCGTACCTGCATCGGGCCGTCCTGCCGTGTCGTGGGGGCGCTCAGTTCAGGGGGAGGGCGTGCAGGACGTCGTCGTGGCCCGCGTAGAGGCGGGTGCCGTCGAACTGGTGGGCCGCGTCGGTGGCGAGGGTCCAGACGTCCTTCCCCGGACCGGAGTCGTGGAAGGTCCACCCCAGCTCGCCGGTCGCGGGGTGGATCGCGCTGACCCCGCCGGCCGCCGTACCCGGGACGAACAGCGTGTCCCTGGCGACCAGCGGACGGCTGCGGCGGTCCAGCGGGAACGGCAGCCGGCAGGACCAGAGCTCCGCGCCGGAGGACAGGTCGAGGCAGCTGACCACACCCTGGTCCCACGGGACGTACACCCGGCCGCCGTGTTCGAGGGGCGGGAGCGCCCGCCAGGACTCGCCCCGGTGGGGCGCGTAGGTCCAGCCCGGCTCGCCGGCGGGAAGCAGCCTGCGCACGCCGCCGTTGCCGTCCGGGACGAAGAAGCCCCCCGAGCCGGCCACGCACCAGCGCAGGTCCTCCTCACCGGGGGCGGTCCACAGCTCGCGGCCGGTGGCGGCGTCCCGGGCCACCACCTCGGCGCGGCCGCCGAGGAAGCGGAGGCAGGCGAGGAGGCCGCCTCCGATGTGGGTGGCGGGCGTGACCGGCTGCTCCGTCTGCTCGGTGCGGACGGACCAGAGCAGGGAGCGGTCGGTGACCCGCAGCGCGAAGAGGCGGTTCTCCGTCCGGGTGCCGTCGGACCGCGGGCGGCCCCAGGCGTAGCCGTAGAGGATGCCCGGGGCCTGGCGGTCGTAGCCGGCGAGGCGGACCTGCCCCTGGAGCTCGTCGGGCAGCGGCAGGCTCCAGTCGCCGGCCGGGTCGGTGAAGTGCCGGGCGTCGAGGTGGCCCTCGTAGATCGTGAAGAGGTGGTCGGGCCCGACCACCACCTTGCCGAGCACGTCGCCGTCGATGGGCCAGCTGCGGGCGGCCGGCGGGTCGAAGACCAGCAGCCGGGCGGCGGTGCCCTTCTCGTGGTCGAGGACCTGCAGGCCGTTCCTGGAGAGGTAGACCGGGTGGCTCGGCGGGTCGGTGAGGCGCTCCGGGGTCATCGCCTCCGGGCCGCGGTACGTCCAGAGCGGCGTCGGCCCGGACAGCGCGGTCGGGACCGGCCCGGTCGGCCCGGGCGAGGGGAAGGCCCCGCCGACACCCGAACGGCCGAACGCCCAGGCGGCCCCGCCCGCCGCGAGCACCCCGGCCCCGAGCAGCAG
>NZ_LFVW01000783.1:0-4581 GCF_001182915.1 Kitasatospora sp. MY 5-36 | reverse complement strand
CGCCCCGGCCAGCGCGCCGTGGTCGGTGCCGCGCACGTCGCCGTAGCGCAGCGCCCGGACCAGGGCGGGCAGCGCGCCCGCGAGGTGCGCGACGTCGGTGTCCAGGGCCGCGCAGTCGGCGAGCACCCGCATCACGGCGGGCAGGGCGCCGGACAGCCCGGCCAGCAGGCAGGTCTCCACCAGGCCGGTCAGTTCGGCGAGTTCCTCGGCGGCCCGGGCGGTGCCGACGGCCTTGTTGGCCGCCGCCTCCTCGACCGTGGTGCCCCACTGGGCGGCCTCGGCGATCCGGACCGCGAACTCGGGCTGCCAGCACAGCCGCCAGCTCTCCCGGAACGTCCCGGTCGAGTTCACCGAGGAGCGCGCGGGCACGCCCCAGTCCACGCCCAGCAGCCGCAGCCGGTGCAGCAGCCGGGAGCGGGCCGCGTCGTTCTCCTTGCGCAGGTCGAGGTCGACGTCCTTCGGCGCGGCCTCGGGCTTGAGCCGCAGCGAGCGCTGCAAGCGGGTCAGGTCGCGCTGGAGCGGCACCGCCGGTGCGGCGTCCGGGACCTCGCCGAGCGCGTCGCCGACCACCAGGCGGTCCCGGACCAGCTCCAGGGCGACGTCCGAGCCCTCGCAGAGCACCGCGCGCACGGCGTCCAGGGTCTCGGTCAGCCCGGCGAGCGGGCGGCCGCGCAGCACGGCCAGGGTCTCGGCGAGCCGGACCGCCTCGATCACGTGCGCGGAGGAGACCGGGTGGTCCTCGGCGCGCAGCAGGTCGGCGGCCCGGGTGAGCCAGCGCGGCACCGGGTCCCCGTCGGTGGTGAACAAGTGGTGGTACCAGCCGGGCGACTGCACGCCCGCGCCGTAGCCGGTGGCCTGGGAGAGCCGGCGGTGCGTCCACGGCACCCAGGTGATGTCCGTGCGCACCTTCTTCGGCAGCCCGGCGAGCAGCGCCCGGTCGTGGGCGACGGTGGGCATCCGCTCCAGCGCGGGGACGTGGAAGGCCCCGCAGACCACGGCGATCCGCAGGTGCCCGGCGCGCCGGGCGGCGCGGATCTGCTGGCGCATGTACGCCTCGCGCAGCTGGTCCCGGCGGGACTCGCCGAGGCCCTCGGCGCGCAGCGCGCCCATCGCCTCGGCGACGGCGGCGAACGGCGCCAGCGCGTCGGTGCCGGGCGCGCGGTGCTCGACCACGTCCTCCCACCAGCGCTCGGCGTCGTCGTGCCCGGCCGCCTCGGCGAGCAGCGCCAGCGGGTCGGCGACCGGGTCGGCACCGGCCTCCTCGGCGTCGTCCTCCTCGGCGTCGCCGGCCTCACCGTCCTCGGCAGGAACGGCGGGATCGACGGGCTCGGCGGGCGCGAAGCCGTACGCGGCGGGCAGGTCGATGAAGCGGACCGGCAGGTCGTGGTCCACGGCGTGCCGGATCGCCACCCACTCCGGGGAGAACTCGGCGTACGGCCAGAAGGCGGCCTTCGCCGGGTCGTCCACCGCGTGGGCGAGCAGCGCCACCGGCGGGACCAGGTCCTTCTCGGCCGCCAGGTGGACGATCGCGTCGGCCTCCGGCGGGCCCTCGATCAGCACCGCGTCCGGCCGCCACTGCGCCAGCGCGGCGGCCACCGCCCGGGCCGAACCGGGGCCGTGGTGGCGGATGCCCAGCAGGGCGACCTCAGGGCTCGTCATACGGTCACCTCGCGGGCGGCGCGGTAGAAGTCCTTCCAGCCGTCGCGCTCGCGCACCACTCCTTCGACGTACTCGCGCCAGACGGCCCGGTCCGCCACCGGGTCGCGGACGACGGCGCCGAGGATGCCGGCCGTCACGTCCCCGGCCCGCAGCACGCCGTCGCCGAAGTGGGCGGCCAGCGCGAGCCCGTTGGTCACCACCGAGATCGCCTCGGCGGTGGAGAGGGTGCCGCTCGGGGTCTTGACCTTCGTCCGGCCGTCCACCGTGATCCCGGCCCGCAGCTCGCGGAAGACGGTGACCACGCGCCTGATCTCCTCGGCGCCGCCGGGCAGTTCGGGCAGGTCCAGGGAGCGGCCGAGCTGGCCGACCCGCCGGGTGACGATGTCGACCTCCTCGTCCAGCGAGCCCGGCAGCGGCAGCACCACGGTGTTGAAGCGGCGGCGCAGCGCGCTGGACAGCTCGTTGACGCCGCGGTCGCGGTCGTTGGCGGTGGCGATCACGTTGAAGCCGCGCACGGCCTGCGTCTCGGCGCCCAACTCCGGTATCGGGAGCGTCTTCTCGGACAGGATGGTGATCAGACTGTCCTGCACGTCGGCCGGGATGCGGGTGAGCTCCTCGACCCGGGCGATCTTCCCGTCGGCCATCGCCCGCATCAGCGGCGAGGGCACCAGGGCGTCCCGGCTGGGCCCGTTGGTGAGCAGCTGGGCGTAGTTCCAGCCGTAGCGGACGGCCTCCTCGGGGGTGCCGGCCGTGCCCTGCACCAGCATCGTGGAGTCGCCGCTGATCGCCGCGGCCAGGTGCTCGGACACCCAGGTCTTCGCGGTGCCCGGCACGCCGAGCAGCAGCAGCGCCCGGTCCGTCGCCAGGGTCGTCACGGCGACCTCGACGATCCGGCGCGGGCCGATGTACTTGGGGGTGATCCGGGTGCCGTCGGGCAGTTCGCCGCCGAGCAGGTACGTCGCCACGGCCCACGGCGAGAGCTTCCAGCGCTCGGGGCGCGGACGGTCGTCCTGCGCGGCCAGCGCGGCCAGTTCACCGGCGAACGCGTCCTCGGCGTGCTGCCGCAGAACGTCGGTCATGGGGGCTCCTTCGGGTCGGCCGCCGGGCACACGGGTGCCCCGGGCGGAGTGGTGATCGGGGGGAGCCAGGTCGGCGTCCCGGCCTGTGGAACCAACCCTGCACCGAGCCACTGACAACCCGCCGGGGGCCGCGGACGGGCCGTCAGCCACTGTCAGTGCCGCCGCCTACGGTCGGTCGCATGGAGGAACGCTGGAGCACCGAACACGTCCTGTCCCTGGCACCTGACGCCGCCTCGCAGAAGGCCGCGGGGAAGCTCTCCGCGCCCGCGCCGTGGTCCGGCACCGGCACCGACGGCACCGCGCTCTGGGGCGAGTGCAAGGGCAGCGGCCGCACGCCGTACCGCACCGCGATCGAACTCGCCACGCCCGCCTACCAGTGCACCTGCCCCAGCCGGAAGTTCCCGTGCAAGCACGCGCTCGGGCTCCTCCTGCTGTGGAGCGGCACCCCGGCGGCCGTCCCGGCCGGCGAGCCCGCCGACTGGGTCTCCGAGTGGCTCGCCTCCCGCCAGGAGCGCGCCGAGAAGCGCGCGGAGAAGAAGGAGGAGGACCCGGAGGCCACCCGGCGCCGGCTCGAGAAGCGCGGCGCCAAGGTCGCGGTCGGCGCCGCCGAGCTGCGGCTGCGGCTGGCCGACCGGGTCCGGCACGGCCTGGCCGACCAGTCCACCGCCGGCCCCTGGGAGGAGGTCGCCGCCCGGATGGTCGACGCACAGGCCCCCGGCCTGGCCGCCCGGGTCCGCGAACTGGACGCGCTGCCGCAGGAGCGGCTGCTGGAGGAGTACGCCATGCTGCACCTGCTCGCCACCGCCGCCACCCGGATGGACGAACTGCCGGCCGAACTGGCCGCCACCGTCCGCACCCGGGTCGGCTTCCCCGCTGACCCCGGCACGGCCGGCCCCACCGTCCGCGACCGCTGGCTGGTCCTCGGCACCCGGGACACCACGGACGAGCGGCTCACCACCCGCCGGGTCTGGCTGCGCGGCGCCAAGACCGGCCGCCCGGCCCTGCTGCTCTCCTTCGGCCACCAGGGCCAGGCCCCCGCCCTCGCCCTGCCCACCGGCCGCCTGGTCGAGGCCGACCTCGCCTACTTCCCCGCCGCCCACCCGCTGCGCGCCGACCTCCGCGAGCGCTACGGCGCCCCCGAGCCTGGCCCCGCCGGCCCGCCCGCCGGGCTCACCGTCGCCGAGGCGGTGGCCGGCTACGGCACCGCCGTCGCCGACGACCCGTGGCTGGAGAGCCGGCCCACCGTGCTCGGCGACGTCGTCCCGGTCCGCACCCCGGACGGCTGGTTCCTGACGGACGGCCACCACACCGTGCCGGTCCGCGCCTCGGCCGTCCCGGAGGCCGCGCTGTGGCGGCTGGCCGCGGTCTCCACCGGCCGCCCGCTGACGGTCTTCGGCGAGTACGGCCACCAGGGCTTCGCCCCGGTCACGGCCTGGGCCGCCGACCAGCGCCCGGTCGGCCTCACCAACGTTTAGGGCGTGTCTTGTGGATCCCTGCCGGGCGCGCGACGCTCCCCCAGCCTTCGGCCGGGAGGTACCCCCAGGGCACAAACGCACCTCGCCGCGTTGTCGTCGGTCGCCAATGGCCCCCAGCCTTCGGCCGGGAGGTGCCCCCACCGCAGTGGCTCCCTCCTCCGCCTTGCGATGCACGCACCCCAACGCCGCGCCCTGATCCGACAAAACCCACAAGACACGCCCAGGAGCACCAGGAATGACGATCACCCAGGACCCGTGGGAGACCCTGCACACCAGCGCCCTGCTCGGCACCGACCGCCGTCCGCTCCCGGCCACCGCGCTGCCGCTCGCCGACGCCGTGGACGAGTACGGGCTGCTGCCGGACGCCG
>NZ_LFVW01000782.1:0-4602 GCF_001182915.1 Kitasatospora sp. MY 5-36 | reverse complement strand
CCGGCCCCGCCGGAGCACGCCGCCCCGCGCTCCGCCAAGGCGGGCGGGCGGAGCGGCGGCAAGGGCGGCGGCAAGGCCGGGGGCCCGCGTTCCGGGGACGCGGGCTTCACCGGCGGCTGCGCGGCGGTGGTCTGCGTCCTGGTGTTCGCCTTCGCGGCCTGGGCGATGACCTTCGCGCTCTTCCCCGGCTCGACCGACCTCACGGGCGTCCCCTCCCCGTACCGCGGCTTCTTCCAGCTGCTGTACCTCTGCGAGAACCTGGCCTTCGGCGCCGGGATCGTCTACCTCACCATCGGTTTCGAGGCCGTCCTGCGGCTGGGCAGGCCGTTCGGGCTGTCGCTGCTGACCCATCTGGCGATCGCCTGGCTGCTGGTCAACTGGTGGCCGCAGGACAACCTCTACCGGCTCACCAGGGCCACCGACTGGCCGCGCGAGACGGCGATGGTGTTCGCGTTCAACATCCCGCTGATGCTCGCGGCGCTGGTGCTGGTGCGCTTCGTGCTCTGGCGGCCGCCGGCCGGGAAGGAGTGACGGGACCCCGGCGGCTGCTCAGGCGCGCCCGACCCCGCCGGCGGCTGCTCAGGCGCGCCCGACGTCGCCGGCGGCTCAGCGCAGCGCCTCGAACATCCGGGCCAGCCCGTGGTTCGCGGCGGCGACCAGCGCCTCGGCCGCGTCCAGCGACTCGGTGTCCGGCCCGGCCAGGGCGAGGCCGACGAAGGGCTCCGGCTCGCGGGAGGCGGTCGGGATCAGCGGCAGCAGGGTGACGCCGAGCCGGGCGCAGCGCGGCCGCAACCGTTCCAGGTGGTCGTGCAGCGCGGCCTGGTCGAGCCGGGCGCCGAGCGGCATCGCGTCCAGGGTGCGGACCAGGTGGCCGGGGCCGCGCACCGCGTCGAGGCGGGCGCGCAGCACGAGGGCGACGGCCGGCCCGGTGAGCCGCAGGTTGATCTCGGTGGGGGCGAGCCGGCGCTCCCGGTCGGTGACGAAGTCGACGTCGTACCAGCCCCGGTAGCCCTCGGCGGCCAGCCGCTCCCCCACCGCCACGGCGAACCGGCGGGCGGTGTCGGCGGCGTCCCCCGGCACCGCGCCGGGGCCGACGGTGACGCCCTGGTAGCGGGTGCCGGCCACCTCCATGGCGCCCGCGCCGACCGGGTGGACGGTGCCGTCCGGGCCGACCAGGGCGTCCTGGGTGAGGTCGCGAAGCCGGGCGGACGGGCCGGCGTCGACGTACTCCTCCAGCAGCAACTCCCCGTCTGCGGGCAGGAGTTCGGTGCGGACCAGGCGCCGCAGCAGGGCCCGGCCGCCGCCCGCGGCGAACAGTTCGGCGGGCTCCACCACGACGGTGCCGTAGCCGCCGACGCCGTACGGGCTCTTCAGCACCGTGGTCAGGCCCCGGACGGCGCGGGCGGTCAGCCGACGGGCCGCCCGGCGCCGGCCGCCCGGGCGCTCCTGGTGCGGCACCCGGATGCCGGGGTGCCCGGGGGCGAGGGCGGTGAACAGGTCGTGCGCGGCGGCCTTGGACTCGTAGCGGCGGACAGCGGCCAGCTCGGGCCCCTCGCCCTGCGCGGCCGTCCGGCCCCACCCCACTACCGGACGGCCGGAGTCGGCGATCCGGGCCGCCAGGGCGGGACGGTCGGCGAGGGCCTCGGCCACCGTGCGGTCCGGTGCCACGCCGCTGTGCACCTCGACCGGGCCCCAGACCAACTCCCGGGCCAGCCAGTCGGTCCACTCCGGGGCGACCTCGGCGGGCAGCACCAGCAGCGCCGGTTCGGGGCTGTAGCAGGCGGCCAGGCAGGCGTAGTGGTGGGCGTGCCGCAGCCGTCGCAGGCGCTGCGCCGGGTCCATGCCGGGAGCGAGGAACTGCGCGTTGAAGTCCGCGACGTCGCCCACGTGGACCGCCGCCCGGCCGCCGGTCCAGGCCCCCACCCATCCGTCCATGGGGCGGAAGCGTAGAGCCTGGGAGGGCCGGCCGCCCAGTGTCGGAGCATCGGAGGCCGGCGGCAAGGTGTCAGAGCGCCAACAGCCCGGCGTCGGTGGGGCGCAGGCCGCAGGCGTCGAGGTAGAAGGGGCGCAGGTGCGGCTCGAAGTCGACGTGCAGCCAGGCGCAGCCGGCCGCGCGGGCGCCGTCGGCGGCCTCCGCGACCAGCCGGGTGGCGACGCCCTGCCGCCGGGTGTCCGGGGAGACCGCGGTGTCGAGCAGGAAGGCGTGGGCGCCGCCGTCCCAGGCGAGGTTGACGAAGCCGAGCAGGGCGCCGTCGGCGGTGCGGCGGGCGGTGACCCAGCCGAGGCTGTGCCGTTCCAGCCGGGCGAGCCGGCCGCCGGGTTCCACGGGGTGGCCGAAGGCCTCGGCGTGCAGGGCGTCGAGTTCGGGATCGGTGAGCGGGCCGCGCCACAGGTAGTCGATCGTCACGACGGCACTGTAGAGCCCTTGTTAACTTCCGATCATTTTTTATCGACCAAGGACACGACTTGGCAAAGTTATGACCTTTCCTCTAGCTCAATCTGACTGACCCCCGTCAATCTCGGTCGCAGCTCCTTTCCCTGCACAGCTACCCCCACTGGAGTCCGAGTGATCCCCACGTCCTCCTCCCGCCGTGCCCGCGTGGCCGCGGCCTTCGTGGTCGTCGCCGCCCTCGCCGGCGCCACCGTCCCGGCCGCCACCGCCTCCGCCGCCCCCGGCATGCGCGAGGCCGCGATATCCCAGGCCCGCGCCAACGTCGCCCACAACGCGGGGGTGTTCGGCTTCGGCGCCGGCCAGGACCTCGTGCTCAAGGACGTCGTGGTCGACGCCGACGGTGCCACCCACGTCCGCTTCGACCGGACCTTCCAGGGCCTGCCGGTGGTCGGCGGCGACCTGGTCGTCCACCAGGACGCCAAGGGCCGGCTCAAGGACTCCTCCCGCGCGGCCGCCCACGACGCCGCCGTGAAGTCGACCGTCCCCAAGGTGACCGCGCAGTCCGGCGCGGCCGGCGCGCTGGCCGCCGCCCCGGGTGTCAAGGATGCCGTCAGCAGCCCCGAGCTGGTCGTCTGGGCCGCCGACGGCACCCCCCGGCTGGCCTGGCGCACCACCGTCGAGGGCACCGGCGAGCACGGCCAGCCGGCCGGCAAGGTGGTCGTCACCGACGCCACCACGGGCGAGCAGATCGAGTCCTACGACGCCGAGCACCAGGCCGCCGGCACCGGGAACTCCGAGTACACCGGCACGGTCACCATCGACACCACCGCCGCGAACGGCGGCTACACCCTGACCGACCCGGTCCGCGGCCACGTCACCAAGGACGCCAACAACGTCGCCGCGAGCTCGCTCAAGGCCTCCTCCGGCACCGCGATCACCAGCACCACCAACGTCTGGGGCGACGGAAAGAAGTTCTCCTCCGACCGCACCACCGCCGCCGTCGACGCCCACGCCAACACCGCCTGGACGTACGACTACTACAAGAACGTCCACGGCCGCAGCGGCATCAAGAACGACGGCAAGGGCGCCACCGTCTTCGTCCACGTCGGCACCAACTGGGACAACGCCCAGTGGTCCGACACCTGCTTCTGCATGATGACCGGCGACGGCGACGGCACCACCGACCCGGAGCAGGTGGACCTCGACACCATGGGCCACGAGATGACCCACGGCGTCACCAGCGCCACCGCCAACCTGCGCTACAGCGGCGAGTCCGGCGGCCTCAACGAGTCCACCAGCGACATCTTCGGCACCATGGTCGAGTGGTACGCCAACAACAGCGTCGACAAGGGCGACTACCTGTTCAGCGACCAGTCCACCCCGCCGTGGCTGCGCCGCTTCGACAAGCCCTCGCTGGACGGCCGTTCGGCCGACTGCTGGAGCAGCGGCGTCGGCAAGCTCGACGTCCACTACTCCTCGGGCGTCGGCAACCACTGGTTCTACCTGGCCAGCGAGGGCAGCGGCACCAAGACCGTCAACGGCGTCACCTACACCAGCCCGACCTGCAACAACTCCACGCTGGCCGGCATCGGCAACGCCAAGGTCGCCAAGATCTGGTACCGCGCGCTGACCGTCTACATGACCTCCACCACCACCTACAAGGGCGCCCGCTCCGCCTCGCTGAACGCGGCCCGCGACCTGTACGGCGCCGGCAGCGCCGAGTACAACGCGGTCGCGGCGGCCTGGAGCGGCGTCAACGTCAACTGACGTACGGTGCCTAGTGGTTGAAGCCCACGTGGCAGTGGTCGTGGTGGGTGTCGTCGGTGAAGAACTGGTTGCCGACGCCGCCCGGGACCGCCACCGGACCGCCCACGTTGTACGCACCGGCGGCGGCCGCGTCCCGCATGAAGGACTCGACCAGCTGCCGGGACGTACCCGGGTCCACCACCGCCAGGCCGTCGATCCGCCAGACGTCGAAGGCCCGGCCCAGCGGATGGTCGCTGGGCCGGGTCGTCCCGAAGACGTCCAGCGGGTGGCCGGTCCGCACCACGCTCACCGAGAGCGTGTACGGGCCGGCCAGCCGCAGCATCGCCTCCAGCACGCTGTCGTGGACCGTGCCGCCGCGCAGGTCGGCGGCGGCCTCCGGCGGCAGCTCGATCCGGGGCTCGGCCAGCACCCGGGCCACCGCGGGCGACGGCGCGGCGGCGGCC
>NZ_LFVW01000781.1:0-4612 GCF_001182915.1 Kitasatospora sp. MY 5-36 | reverse complement strand
GCCGGTCTCCGGATCGCCGGTGACGACCGCCCAGCCCCAGCGGCCGGTGTACTCCGCGGCGGCCTGGGACGCGGTGACCTTGGTGCGGCGGCGCGCGCCCAGCGGTGCCAGCCGCAGGTGCCCCAGTCGAAGTTCGCCGAACAGGTTGTCCATGCCTCCCCCAACAGGTTCTTGTTGCCGATGGTTACGGGACGGTGACTGTGTGTCGATTGTCAGCCGTGTGGTGCGTAGTGCGGTGGCGGCGCGCAGCGCGTGGTGTGCGCCTGTTCCGGCGGTGCGCCTCGGGCGCCGCCTTGTGGGGGCGGCGCCGATGCCGGATCGTCGTGTTCGTGGGGCTGTCGCCGTCCCGAGTGGACGGTGAACTCGCCTGTGGCTGCGGTGGGTTGCGGGTTCCGCCGGGTCTTCCGGGATGGGCCGGGGGACTTGGCGGCCCGCATATGCCGGGCCGTCGGGACTCCCTAAGTGAAGCGTGTGCCCCCGGGCTTCGGTTCACTCCTGGGGGTGGCGAAAGGTGGCGTTTCGCCAGGGGCGCTCCCACGGGCCCCTCGCGGGGCATTACGTTCAGCGTGCGGATGTCGTCGAGGAGTCTGTCCCGGGCCGTCGGGCAACGGGAGTTGGGAATCTGACGGATCGTCCGCAACGATGGCACACCAGTGCGAGGGCGCTGCGGTACGGCGGCGCCGCGGCACCTCAGGCACGGCACGTCTGGCAAGAGCCCGCAACCGTCGGGCGGTCACGATCGGGGGCCCCGGTAGGGGCCGGGCGGGATGGGGACGTTACCCATGGCAGAGAAGCAACCGAATGAGAAGCTGACCACGTGGTTCGCCCGCAGTGGCTGGTCCAAGGGCGAGTTGGCCCGCCAGGTCAACCGCAAGGCCCGGCAGATCGGCGCCCACCACGTGTCCACCGACACCTCCCGGGTGCGCCGCTGGCTCGACGGCGAGCAGCCCCGCGAGCCGATCCCCAAGATCATGTCGGAACTCTTCTCCGAGCGGTTCGGCTCGGTGGTCTCCATCGAGGACCTCGGCCTGCGCGCCGCGATCCCGGTCTCCACCGTGGGCGGCGGCGTCGACCTGCCGTGGAGCGGCCAGCAGACCGTCCAGCTGATCAGCGACTACTCCCGCAGCGACCTCATGCTCAACCGCCGGGGCTTCCTCGGCACCTCACTGGCGCTGACCGCGGGCGCCGCGCTGATCGAGCCGATGCAGCGCTGGCTCGCCCCCGGCCCGAGCGGCGTCCCCACCCCGATCCTCACCGCGGCCAACGGCGGCGAGGCCTTCACCGGCCGGCTCTCCGAGCCCGAGCTCGAACTGCTGGAGCAGACCACGGTCATGTTCCGGCAGTGGGACGCCCAGAACGGCGGCGGGCTGCGCCGCAAGGCCGTCGTCGGCCAGCTGCACGAGGTCACCGACCTGCTCCAGGAGACGTACAGCGAGGACACCACCAAGCGGCTGTTCCGGCTCACCGCCGAACTCGCCCACCTGGCCGGGTGGATGTCGTACGACGTCGGGATGCACCCGAGCGCGCAGAAGTACTACGTGCTCGCCCTGCACGCGGCCAAGGAGGCCGGCGACCGCCCGTTCGGCGCGCTGATCCTCACCGACATGAGCCGCCAGATGATCCACCTCAACCGGGGCGAGGACGCCCTGGAGCTCATCCACCTGGCCCAGTACGGCAGCCGCGACGCCGCCACCCCGCGCCAGCAGTCCCTGCTGTACGCGATGGAGGCGCGCGCCTACGCCACCATCGGCGAGGTCAACCGCTGCGCCCGGGCGATCCGGCTGGCCGAGGACACCTTCACCGACATCCGGGACGGGGACCAGGACCCGGACTGGCTGAAGTTCTTCTCGCCCGCCGAGCTGAACGCCGAGAACGCCCACTCCTTCCGCGACCTCGCGTACCACTCGGACAACGCCGAGCTGTACGCCTCGCTGTCCGCGCCGGTGATGGAGACCGCGGTCGACCTGTTCCGCCAGGACGCCGACCACGTGCGCTCGTACGCCTTCAACCTGATCGGCATGGCCAGCGTCCACCTGCTGCAGAAGGAGGCCGAGCAGGCGGTGGTGATGGCCGAGCAGGCGGTGGACATCGCCACCAAGGTGCGCTCGGAGCGGCTGAACTCCCGGGTCCGCAAGACCACGGAGGCCGCGTCGGCCCGGTTCAAGGGCGTGGACGCGGTGAGCCGGCTCAAGGAGCGGGTGGTCCAGGACATCCCGGAGTTCGTCTCGGTGGTCTGACCGGAGGCCCGCCAGGGCCGTCCGAAGGAAAAGCTCCACCGACCGTGGCGGCCGCCGCCGTCACGGTCGGTGGCATGTCCGGCGTCCGGTGGTCCGGACCGGGCCGCGGCGGCCGCGGTTCACGCAGCCGTAACCCGCGCGTCGCACGCGTCACCGCGGTGAAACAACCGGCCGCACCGGCCGAAACCAGCCTTCGGCACGCTCCTCCTCAACGCCGACACCCCGGGTGGCACCACGGGACGGGTCCCCGGGTGCGGATCGGCCTGGACGCAGAGGAGACGCCGATGCCGGACGGCTTCAGCGCGGGCGACACCGCCTTCGTACTCATCAGTGCGGCCCTGGTCATGCTGATGACCCCAGGGCTGGCCTTCTTCTACGGGGGCATGGTCAGGGCCAAGAGCACGCTGAACATGCTGGCGATGAGCTTCCTCTCGCTCGGCATCGTCAGCGTGCTGTGGGTCCTCTACGGCTACTCGCTCAGCTTCGGGTCCGACTCCTTCGCCGGCCTGATCGGCAACCTGGACCACCTCGGGATGCGCGGCCTCGGCCTCGACGAGCTGACCGGCTCCATCCCGGTCACCGCCTTCGCGCTGTTCCAGCTGATGTTCGCGGTCATCACCCCGGCGCTGATCAGCGGTGCCGTCGCGGACCGGGCGAGATTCGCCGCCTGGGGCCTGTTCATCGCGCTCTGGGTGACGGTCGTCTACTTCCCGGTCGCGCACTGGGTGTTCTTCTTCGACGGCGGCCACGGCGGCTGGCTGGGCGACCGCAACGGCGTGATCGACTTCGCCGGCGGGACGGCCGTGCACATCAACGCGGGCGTCGCCGGCCTCGCGCTCTGCCTGGTGCTGGGCAAGCGGATCGGCTTCAAGAAGGACCCGATGCGCCCGCACAGCCTGCCGCTGGTGATGCTCGGCTCCGGGCTGCTCTGGTTCGGCTGGTTCGGCTTCAACGCGGGCTCGGCGCTGGCCGCCAACGGCGTCGCCGCGATGGCCATGGTGAACACCCAGGTCGCCACCGGTGCGGCGCTGGTCGGCTGGCTGGTCTACGAGCGGTTCAGGCACGGCGCCTTCACCACGCTGGGCGCCGCCTCCGGCGCGGTGGCCGGACTGGTCGCGATCACCCCGGCCTGCGGCTCGGTCAGCCCGCTCGGCGCGGTGGCGATCGGACTGGTCGCGGGCGCGGTCTGCTGCGCCGCCGTCTCGCTCAAGTACCGCTGGGGCTTCGACGACTCGCTCGACGTGGTGGGCGTGCACGCGGTCGGCGGGGCGGTCGGCTCGCTGCTGGTCGGCCTGTTCGCCACCGGCGGGGTCGGCCAGGGCGTCAAGGGCCTGTTCTACGGGGGTGGGATCGGCCAGCTGGGCAAGCAGGCGATGGGCGTGGCGGTGGTCGCGGCGTACTCCTTCGTGCTGTCCTGGCTGCTGGCCAAGGCGGTCGACCGGCTGGTCGGCTTCCGGGTCTCCGGCGAGGTCGAGACGGCCGGCATCGACCAGGCCGAACACGCCGAGTCCGCCTACGATTTCACCGCCGTGGGGGCGGGGCTGGCCCGGGCCCTGCCGGGCCTGGCCGCCGCTGCCGCGACGTCCGCCGCCGAGCGGTCCGCCGGACGGTCCACCGAACGGACCGGCGAACGGACCGGCGAACGGACCGGCGTCGCGGAACCCGGTGCCGCCCAGCCCGCCGTGCAGCCCGCCGAGAAGAGGACCGAGGTCGACGCCCGATGAAGCTCATCACCGCCGTGATCAAGCCGTACCGACTGGACGAGGTGAAGTCCGCCCTCCAGGCCTTCGGGGTGCACGGCCTCACCGTCACCGAGGCCAGCGGCTACGGCCGCCAGCGCGGCCACACCGAGGTGTACCGGGGGGCCGAGTACACCGTGGACCTGGTACCGAAGGTCAGGATCGAGGTCCTGGTCGAGGACGAGGACGCCGAGGACCTGATCGACGTCCTGGTGAAGGCCGCCCGGACCGGGAAGATCGGCGACGGCAAGGTGTGGAGCGTGCCGGTCGACACCGCCGTACGGGTCCGCACCGGCGAGCGCGGCCCGGACGCCCTGTAGCCCGGCGGCCGGTCGCCCCGCGCCGGACGGCGGGCCCGTTCACCCGGGAGGGTGCGGGTCCGCCCGGCGGCGTACCGGCGCTTCCGTACCGGCCTCTCCGGAGCGGCCTCCCCGGACCGGCCGAACGGCCGAACGGTCGACCCGAGGGCAGGACGGTTCACCAGCAGGACGGTTCACCCAGCACGACGGACGGGACCCACGCGCATGACCACCGAGACCAGCCCCTCCGACCCCGTCGACCCCTCCGACCCCGTCGGCTGTGCCGCCGCCGCCCGGGCCGCGCTGCTCGCCGCCCCCGGCCCGGGCGGCCGCCCCC
>NZ_LFVW01000780.1:0-4617 GCF_001182915.1 Kitasatospora sp. MY 5-36 | reverse complement strand
TGGGTCATCAACGCCTACACCCTGACCTTCGGCGGGCTGCTGCTGCTCGGCGGTCGAGCGGGTGACATCCTCGGCCGCCGAAGGGTGTTCATCTTCGGCACCCTGCTGTTCGGCCTGGCCTCACTGCTCGGTGGTTTCGCGCAGGACAGCAGCCTGCTGCTGGCCGCCCGCGCGCTCCAGGGCATCGGCGGCGCGATCTGTTCCCCGACCGCCTTCGCCCTGATCGCCACCAACTTCGACGAGGGACCGGAACGCAACCGCGCGTTCGGCGTGTTCTCGGCGGTGGCGGGTTCCGGCGCCGCGATCGGCCTGCTGGCCGGCGGTCTGCTCACCGAGTACCTGAACTGGCGCTGGGTGTTCTTCGTCAACGTGCCGATCGCCATCCTGATCGCGATCGCCGCGCCGCGCCACATCGCCGAGTCCGAGCGCCACCCGGGCCGCTTCGACCTCCCCGGCGCTCTCACCTCGACGCTCGGCCTGGTCGGCCTGGTCTACGGGTTCATCCGGGCCGCCTCGGACGGCTGGTCGGACGGCATCACGCTCGGCTCCTTCGCGGCCGGCGCGATCCTGCTCGCCGCCTTCCTCGTGGTCGAGAGCCGCACCGACCAGCCGATCACCCCGATGCACCTGTTCGCCAACCGCAACCGCACCGGCGGCCTGGTGATGATGCTCTGCCTGGCGGCGGTCGAGTCCCTGGCGGAGGCGCTGGTCGGGTTCGCGGCGCGGGAGGTCCCGGTGCTGTTCGCCCAGGCCTCGGTCGACCTGCTGCGTCCGCCGCTCGACCCGGTCGAGGCGTGGACGGACTTCGAGCTCCGCTCGGCCGACTACTACGGCGTGCTCGGCGGGATCGTCGAGGAGGCCGGGGTCGAACTCGCCGCCGCCGAGGGGTTCCTGCCGGAGGACCTGTCGGACCGGGTGCGGGCCGAGCCGCTGGACGACGCCCACTGCCGGGTCTCGCTGCGCGGCTACCAGGCGTTCGGGGCGCGGTTCGCGCTCGCCCAGCGGCGGGTGATCATCGGGGACGAGATGGGCCTCGGCAAGACGGTGCAGGCGATCGCCGTGCTGGCGCACCTGCGGGCCCGGGGGAGCACCCACTTCCTGGTGGTCTGCCCGGCCAGCGTCCTGATCAACTGGATCCGGGAGGTCGAGTCGCGCAGCACCCTGCGGGCGTTCCGGGTGCACGGACCGGAGCGGGAGGCGGCGCTCGCCGAGTGGCTCCGGGACGGCGGGGTCGCGGTGGTGACCTTCGACGGGCTGCGCCGCCTGGAGGCGTCGGAGGTGGCGGAGTCGGCCGCGGTCGGGATGGTCGTGGTGGACGAGGCGCACTTCGTCAAGAACCGTGCCGCGCAGCGCTCCCGGGCGGTGGCCGCCTGGGCGGAGCGGGTGGAGCGGGTGCTGTTCCTCACCGGGACGCCGATGGAGAACCGGGTGGAGGAGTTCCGCACCCTGGTGGAGTACCTCCAGCCCGCGCTGGTGCCGCTGGTCCGGCAGGGTTCGGCGGCCGCCGGGCCGGCGGCCTTCCGCAAGGCCGTCGCCCCGGCCTACCTGCGCCGCAACCAGCGGGACGTGCTCACCGAGCTGCCCGAGGTGGTGCACGTGGACGAGTGGGAGGAGTTCTCGCCCGCCGACCTCGCCGCCTACCGGTCGGCCGTCGCGGCGGGCAACTTCCCGGCGATGCGCCGCGCCGGGTACGCGGACCCGGCGGAGTCGGCCAAGCTGAAGCGGCTGCTGGAGATCGTCCGGGAGGCGGCGGACGGCGGGCTGAAGGTGGTGGTCTTCTCGTTCTTCCGGGACGTCCTGGCGGCCGTCCAAACCGCCCTGGACCAGCGGGCGTTCGGGCCGATCGACGGTTCGCTGGAGTCGGCGCGGCGGCAGGACGTGGTGGACGGGTTCAGCGCCGCGCCCGGGCACGCGGTGCTGCTCTGCCAGATCCAGGCCGGGGGCGTGGGGCTGAACATCCAGGCGGCCTCGGTGGTGATCCTGTGCGAGCCGCAGGTCAAGCCGACCCTGGAGGAACAGGCGGTGGCCCGCTCGCGCCGGATGGGGCAGGTCCGCCGGGTACGGGTGCACCGGCTGCTCGCCGCGGACAGCGTCGACCAGCGGGTGCTGGACCTGCTGCGGGCGAAGGGCCGGCTGTTCGACGAGTACGCGCGGCGCAGCGAGGTGGCGGAGTCGACGCCGGAGGCGGTGGACGTGTCGGAGCAGTCGCTGGCGGCGCTGATCGTCGAGGAGGAGCAGCTGCGGTTGGCGGCCGCCGAGGGCTGAACGCGTCAATCGGCGAGCGTGCGCAGGTAGGTGAGGACGGCGCGGACCCGGCGGTGGCCGGTGTCGGGGGTGGGCATGCCGAGCTTGCCGAAGATGCTGCCGATGTGCTTGTTCACCGAGCTCTCGGCGAGGAAGAGGAGCCGGGCGATGGTCGGGTTGTTGTGGCCCTCGGCCATCAGGGCGAGCACCTCGCGCTCGCGCGGGGTGAGGGCGGCCAGCGGGTCGGGGCCGGTGCGGTGGGCCATCAGCTGGGAGATGACCTCCGGGTCCATCGCGGTGCCGCCCTCGGCGACCCGCCGCAGCGCCTGGAGGAACTCCTCGGCGCGGCCGACCCGGTCCTTGAGGAGGTAGCCGACGCCGGTGGCGCTGTCGGCGAGCAGCTCGGCGGCGTAGGCGCGTTCGACGTACTGGGAGAGGATCAGGACGGGCAGCGCGGGCAGTCGGCGGCGGGCCTCGACGGCGGCGCGTAGGCCCTCGTCGCGGAAGTCCGGGGGCAGTCGGACGTCGACCACGGCGACGTCGGGGCGGTGGTCGAGCAGGGCGGGCAGCAGGTCGTCGCCGTGCTCGACGGTCGCGCACACCTCGTGTCCCTCGCTGTGCAGCAGCAGGACCAGGCCCTCGCGGAGCAGGGCGTTGTCCTCGGCGATCAGGATCCGCACGGGATCTCCACTTCCAGGATGGTCGGGCCCCCGGGCGGGCTGGACAGGCGGGTGGTGCCGTCGAACGCGGCGGCCCGGCGGCGCAGTCCGGGCAGCCCGCTTCCGGCGCCCTCGACGGCGCCGCCCCGGCCGTCGTCCTCGACCCGGACGGCGATGGCGGCGGCGGTGATCCGCAGCCGGACCAGGGCGCCGCGGGCGCCGCTGTGCCGGGCGACGTTGGCGAGCGCCTCGGAGACCACGAAGTAGGCCGCGGCCTCGGCGGCGGCCGGTGCGCGCGGCGGCGGCGGGTCGGCGGAATGGCCCACGGGAGCATCGGAGTTGTGCAGCTCGACCCGGGTCGGTACGGCGCAGCGGGCGGCGAGCGACCGTACGGCCTCGGCCAGGCCGCGGTCGGCGAGCAGCGGCGGGTGGATGCCGCGCACCAGGGTGCGCAGCGACTCCAGGGCCTGTTCGGCGACGAGTTGGGTGGAGTCCACCAACGCGGCTGCCTGCTCGGGGCGTTGGTCGAGCGCGCGGCGGATCATGCCGAGCCGGAGCGAGACGGCCACCAGGTTGGCCTGGGCGCCGTCGTGCAAGTCCCGTTCGATCCGGCGCAGTTCGGCGGCGTGGGCGTCCAGCGCCTCGGCCCGGCTGGTGGTCAGCTCCCGGACGCGGTGGGCGAGCGAGACGCGGGGCCGGGCGACCAGCAGCCGGCCGGAGGCCCGGGCGTGCAGGTCGGCGAGCGGCGGCAGTGCGACCAGGGCGACGGCGGCGTAGCCGACACCGCCCAACGCGGCAGCGGCGGCCATCGGCCAGGAGTCGACGGTCAGCAGGATGATCTTCCCGCGCTCGTCCGGCAGCAGCTGCCACCACACCGGTGCCGTCAGCCAGTTGAAGGCGTGGCTGCACAGGGTGAGGGCGCCGGCGCACAGGGCCGTCCCGGCCGTGCCGTGGGCGAGCAGCCAGAGCAGGTCCTTGCCGACGGCCGGGTCGCGTAGAGACGGCCGGTCGCCGTACGGCGTGTGCAGCCG
Organism: Kitasatospora sp. MY 5-36; assembly: GCF_001182915.1. Classification (NCBI taxonomy): domain Bacteria; kingdom Bacillati; phylum Actinomycetota; class Actinomycetes; order Kitasatosporales; family Streptomycetaceae; genus Kitasatospora; species Kitasatospora sp. MY 5-36. The sequence goes on along the minus strand of NZ_LFVW01000780.1, from coordinate 683 downwards.
CTCGCCGCCGAGCCGGGCGCCGACCCGGCGTCGGTGGAAGTCGGCGGAGCGGCGCAGCAGTCGCAGGGCCGGCGGGAGGAGTGGCAGTCCCACGCCGACCAGGCAGAGGGCGAGGACGACGAGCAGCAGGCAGAGCCCGACCAGCGCGGCCAGACCGGTGCCGAGGCAGAGCAGGAGGTAGCGGGCGGCGGCGGGGAAGCGGCGAGCCGCGGACCGGGCGAAGGCGCGCGGGCCCGGGCGGCCAGGGTGGACGGTCGGCCGGGCCGTGGACCCGTCAATCCTGGGCGTCCGCACGACTGTTCAGTGCCTCCGAGCCCCGAGCCGACTTTTCGATCACCCTAGCACCGGCCCCGGGACCGCCCTGGAATCGCTCCGCAGGCCGCCGCCCCGAGGGTGAAGGCCCTTCCGCCGCCACGCGGGGCGCCTCCACAATGGGCGGATCGATCGCGGAAGTGGGGGACCGGGATGGAGTGGCTGCTGGGGATCGGTGGAGCCCTGCTGCTCGGCGTGGTGACCAATCTGGTGTACGACTTCGCCAAGTTCGGCGGGTCCCGGCTCGGCTCCCGGGTGCCGGTGCCGCGGGTCCGGCGGGCGAGCCTGACGGCGGCGGCCCGGGCGCACGACGTGCGGGCGGACGGGCTGGCGCCGCTGATCACCTGGTCCGCGGCCCGGCCGCTGCTGCC
>NZ_LFVW01000779.1:0-4627 GCF_001182915.1 Kitasatospora sp. MY 5-36 | reverse complement strand
GACCAGAACGATCCCACGAAGAAAGGTATGGATCTCATGAACGGCACCCCCGCGAGCGTCGTCGAGGCGGCGTTCCGCTGCTACCGGTCGCAGGACCGCGAGGCGGCCCTGCCGCTGTACGCCGAGGACTTCACCTTCACCAGCCCCCAGGACGACCGCATCGACAAGGCCGCGTTCTTCGAGCGCTGCTTCCCCACCGCCCACCGGTTCACGGAGCAGCGGCTGCTGCGGGTGACGCCCGCCGACGAGGAACTCGTCTTCGCCTACTACGAGTACGAGCTGACCACGGGGGGCCGCTACCGCAACGTCGAGGCGATCACGGTCCGGGACGGGCTGATCCGGGAGGTCCAGGTCTTCTTCGGCGGTCGTACACCCTAGACGTTCCGTCCCATGACGTCAGGAACCCTCCGCTTGGCCCTCGGGCCCGTGTTGGGCGGTGACGGGGGGCCAGGGGTGGCCGGCTTCGTGCAGGTTCCGCAGGGCCATGAGGTCGTTGTGCACCATCACCTGGGCGAGTCGGGCTGCCGCGGCGACGACGGCGGCCCAGTGCGGCGAGTCCAGGTAGGCCTCGTCGGGGGCTCCGGCGCCGACGGTGTCCTGGACCGTCCCGTAGGCGGTACCGAGGTGTGCCATCAGTTCGACCCCCTGCTCGGTGCGCAGGCTGTAGCCGAGCGAGCGCTGCGGATCGTCCGCGTCGCAGAAGTCGTCGAAGAGCACGTGCACCGTGTAGGCGAGGTTCTCGAACCGGGCGCGGTCGAGCCACACTTCGCGCTGCCAGGTCGGGCTGGCCAGCGCCACGACGGCGGGCACGACGTGGAGGCGGAAGTCGGGGAGGGCGATGCCGTGATCGGTCATCGGGCAAGGGTACTCACGGCATGATCACCGGGCGGTCCCCGGGCGGCCCAGGGGGAGGAGGTACTGGACGGGTTCGCCGAGGTCGTCGAGGGCGAGGAGTTCGTGGGCCAGGTCGTCCTGGAGGCCGCCAAGGGGGGTGGTGCCGAGGCCGAAGGCGGCGGCGGTCAGCAGGAGGTTCTGGGTCAGGTGGCCGGCTTCGAGGAGGCCGAGGCGCAGGGCGCGCAGGCCGTAGCGGCGGCGGAGGTGGGCGAGGTCGAGGTGGACGGCGAGGACGGCGGGGGCCCGGTCGATGCCGATGGCGTCCGGGTCGTCGGCCGGGCGGGAGAGGTAGGAGGAGAGGGCCTTGAGGTCGTCGAGGGCGGGGGCCGGGCCGATCGGGCGCAGGCTGCGGTGCTCGGGGAGGCACTGGTAGGTGCCGGCGGGCAGGCCGTCCACGGCGAGGGCGAGCAGGCGCAGCCGTACGGTGTGCAGGGCGCCCGCGCTGGGGTACGGGCGGTGGCCGGTGTCGGGGTTGGCGGCGTAGGCGGACCAGAGCAGTCCGCCGAGGGCGCCGGCGGTGAGCGGGCCGGTCAGCGGGCCGCGGGTGGAGTGGCGGGTGCGCAGGGCGTCGGCGAGGGTGACGGGCGGCAGCGGGTCGGCGGGCAGCGGGAGGTCGCCGGGGCGGGGGCGCGGGGCCGGGTGGTGCGGCAGGTCGCGCAGGGCGGTGTCCTCGGGGCGGCCGATCTGGAACTTGCTGCGTTCCAGGTACTGGTGGTCCGGGGCGTGGTGGTCGGCGGGGAAGAAGGTGAACGGCTGCCCGGTCTCCAGCAGGGTGCGGGCGGCGAGGCGGCAGACCGCCCGCTCCTCGTCGGGGCCGACGCCTAGCCGGTTGAACAACATGTGCAGCTGGGAGGCCCAGACCCAGGAGAGGCGCTCCTCGGCGTCGGCGGGTACGGCATCGATGGGGACGGCCGCCCGCATCCGGGCGGCGGCCTCGGCGACCCGCGCCGCCCAGTCGGCGAGCCAGGGTGCGGCCGTGCCGGCGTCCAGCGCCGTGCGCAGGGCCCGGGCGCGGTGGGCCAGCGCGGTGCGCTGCCGGGCGAACACGGTGTTGACCCGGACGTGCACGGCGGCCCCGGGCAGCGGCTGGAACTCGGTGACCCAGCGCCAGGAGGCGGCGTGGCGGCGCAGCCAGCGGGAGGCGGCGAGTTCGTCGAGGCCCAGGGCGTGGGCGGTGGTGTGGGCGAGGTCGAGGGCGAGCGGCAGCCGGTCCCCGGGGGCCTCGCGGAGGGCGTCCAGGGCGGCGAGGGCGGTGCGGGTGGAGTGGGTGAACACCTCCTCGGCGATCGGCAGCAGGGCCGCGCCGCCGTAGCGCTCGGTCTCGGGCTGGTACGGGACCTCCGTGACCTCGCCGTGCCCGCCCGCGAAGGGGCCGTCGGGCGGGGTGCGGCGGGCGGCGCGGCGGGTGAGCTCGGTGGCCAGGTCGGTCAGGTGCGCGGGCGCCGGGCCCGGGCCGCGGAGGCGGATGCGCAGGTGGGGGCCGCCCTCGCCGTAGCGGATGAAGAACCAGTCGGTGTCGGCGTGCCCGGCCATCAGCGGGGCGAGGTCCTCGGTGAGGAAGGCGTCGGCCTCGGGGGCGGTCAGCGGCAGCGCGAGGTGCAGGCTGTGCCAGCGGGCGGCGGGCGGCGCTTGGGTGGTCATCGCGGTCCTTCCGGGCGGCTACGGGAACGGGTGGCTACGGGAACGGGTGCGGGTGGAGCGGGAGTTCGTCGTGCCGCAGGGGCGCCGGGGTGCGGCCGAGGCGGTACGGGACGTCCAGGAGGCGGGGCAGGCCGCGGGTGCGGCGGTTGGCGTGGCCGAAGGTCATCGGCAGGGTGCCGGGGACGACGACCTTGGCGCAGTGCAGGCCCAGCCGGTCGCGAGCGCCGGGTTCGTCCTGGGTGACCGCCAGGACCTCCAGGCCCTCCCCCGCCAGCCGGGCGACGGTCCGCTCCAGCAGCGCGGTGAGGTCGCCGACCGGTGCGGGGGCGCCGGGCCACCGCTCGGTCCAGGGCACCGGGGGCGGGCCGGCGAAGAGGAAGTCGAGGCGGGGCTGCGCCTCGGGCAGGGCGTTGAGGCCGACGTGGTCGTCCAGGGTGACGACCAGGTCGGGGCGGTCCAGCATCGGCCGCAGCCGCCGCGGGTCGCGCGGCCCGCCCGGGGCGGTGGCGCGGTGCGGCGCCTCCTGGACGTTGGTGACCACCTCGGCGACGGCGGAGCGGATCGCCACCAGGGGGTCGTGGTGGGCTCCGGCGGCCAGGAAGGTGCGCGGGGCATCGGGGTGGTCGCCGCGGTGGCGGCAGAGGGCGAGCACGGCGGGGATGCCGAGGTCGTTGGTGGCGTCGAGCAGGGTCAGCTGGTAGCCGAACAGCCGGGCGCGGTCGGCGAGTTCGGCGATCCTCGGGTCCTCGGTGGGGACGGCGACGCCGGGCAGCGGGGTGCGGGCGTACCAGGCCATCAGGAAGGCGTCGCGCTCGGCGACCTCGAACAGGCCGTAGAGCGCGGCCTCCTGGGGGCTATTGCCGAGTCCGCAGCCGTTCGAGGACTCGTAGACCACCCGGGGGCGGTCGCGCCCGGGCACGTCCCAGTAGGCGACGTGCTCCGGGACGGCGACCGGGCGGCGGTGGGTGAGCGACCAGCCGTGCACCCAGTCGAGTACCAGCTCCGGGGTGTACGGGACGGTGGCCACGGCGGGGTGCCCCGGCGGGGCGTCGTCGGGCAGGCCGAGCCGGGCCGGGTCGAGGACGGCTCCGGGCCCGCGCTCGGCGACCAGGTCGGCGTACGAGGCCCGCAAGGCGGTGCGGCGCCCGAGCGGCCGCATGCCCGCGTACCGCTCCACCGCCTCGAACAGCGCGACGCGTTCGCTGGCGCGGAAGTCCGCCGCCCGCCCGTAGCCGCCGTCGTCCAGCGCCCGGCCGTCCGTCACCCAGGCGGTGGTGAGGGCGAAGGCCGAGTCCTCGGTGCGGAACAGCCGGCGGACCGGGCCGAACCGCTCGTCGTGCAGCTCGGCTCTCAACTGGCCAGCGCCCGTACGGTCGTTGGGGCCGCGCAGGACGGCCGGGTCGGGCAGTGGGCGGGGGGTGGCGGGCAGCCGGGCGGCCTCGGGGGTGTCGGCGGGCAGCGGGTGGCAGACCTCGCAGCCGCCGACCGGGCGGACCCGGTGGGTGGACCAGGTGGCCCGGCCGCCGTGCACCACGTGGACGGTGGCGACGGAATCGGTGCTCTCGGCGGCCAGGTCGGCGGCGAGGACGGCCACCGCCTCGGCGAAGGCCGGGGTGCCGGTGCCGCCGAGCGCCAGGGCCGGGCTCTGCCAGGGCACCCGGCCGCCGGCGGTGGCAAGCCGCTGGACCTCGGTGCAGCTCAGGCAGGCGGGCGCCCCGGGACGGAGGACCGGTCCGACCACCGTCAGCGCGCCGTCCTCGCGCACCGGCACCAGGCGTACGGGGTGTGCCAGGGCGTGGCGGCTGAGCTGCTCGGCCAGACCGAGGGTCCACTCCGTGAGGTGGACGACGGCGGTGCCGCCGGTGGCGGCCAGGGCCTCGGCCGGGGTGAGCACCGGCAGCCCGTTCATGGGCGGCCCTCCACGGTGACGAGGGCGGTGAACCCGCAGCCGTCCAGGGCGGCGGCGAACGGGCGGGCCCCGGGGGTGGCGGGCTGCCAGCGGGTCGTCCGCAGGCCGGTGAGTCGGACCAGGGCGGCGTGCAGGTCCGGCTCCCGGTCGGCGACGTCGGCGAGCCAGTGGTCGGCCCAGCCG
>NZ_LFVW01000778.1:0-4629 GCF_001182915.1 Kitasatospora sp. MY 5-36 | reverse complement strand
GACCCGAAGGCCTCCGCCTCCTGCGCGGACGGCCGGCCCGACGCCCGCACCGGCGCCTGGCGGCCCGACCCCGGGGTGGTCGAGAGCGGCCACGGCACGCACGTCGCCGGGATCGTCGGCGCCACCCGGGACGGCCACGGCGTCACCGGGGTGGCGCCCGGGGTGCGGATCGCCGCCGTCCGACTGCTCGGGCCGCTCGGGCAGTACTACGCGGAGAACATCGTCTGCGGCATGCTCTGGGCCGCCGACCACGGGGCGAAGGCGGTCAACAACAGCTACTTCGCCGACCCGTGGAAGTACAACTGCCCCGGGGACGCGGACCAGGCCGCGCTGATCGCGGCCGTCGGGCGGGCCGCCGGGTACGCCCGGCGGGCGGGGGCGGTGGTGGTCGCCTCGGCGGGCAACGACGGGCAGGACCTCGGCGCCTCGCGGACCGACGAGCGGAGCCCCAACGACCGGGTCTCGGGGCCGGCGCCCCTGCGTCACCTGGGCACGGAGTGCGTACGGCTGCCCGGTGAGCTGCCCGGGGTGGTCACCGTCACGGCGGTGAACCGGGACGGGCACCCGGCGGCCTACTCCAACTACGGGCGCGGACGGGTATCGCTGGCCGCGCCCGGCGGCGACCCGGACGGCGGGCCGCAGGGGGCGGTCGTCTCCGACTGGCCGGACGGGCGGTACGCGGCGCTGGCGGGGACCTCGATGGCGGCCGCGCACGTGACCGGGGCGGTGGCGGTGGCGGCGGCCCTGCACCCGGAGCTGGGGGCGGACGGGTTGGCCGCGCTGCTGGCCGGGGCGGCGGCGCCGGGGTGCCCCCCGGGGCTCCTGGGCTGCGGGGAACGGCAGTACTTCGGGGCGGGGCTGCTGGTGCTGCCCTGGTGACGGGGCGCGGGCCGCGCCCCGCGCGCCCCTCGGGTGGTGGGGCGGGGAAAAGCAGGTGACGGGGCGGTGGGACGGGGGTGAGGATCGGGGCATGGGGGATTCGGGTGCGGCCGTGTTCCTGACGACCGAGCGGCTGGTGCTGCGGCGCTTCACGACGGCGGACGCGGACCGGCTCGTGGAGCTGGACGGGGACCCTGCGGTGATGCGCTTCCTCACCGGGGGGAAGCCGAGTCCGCGGGGGGGGGTCGAGGGGGAGCTGCTGCTGCGCTACCTGGAGCACTACCGGCGCTACGGCGACCTCGGCTGGTGGGCGGCCGAGGAGCGGGCGGGCGGGGCGTTCCTGGGGTGGTTCGAGTTCCGGCCGACGCGGGAGGGCGAGCGCGGGGAGGTCGAGCTCGGGTACCGCTTGCGGCAGGCCGCGTGGGGGCGCGGCTACGCGACGGAGGGGGCGCGGGCGCTGGTCCGGCTCGGGTTCGCGGAGCTGGGGGTGGAGCGGGTGGTGGCGTACACCATGGCGGTGAACGCGGGCTCGCGGCGGGTGATGGAGAAGAGCGGGCTGTCGTACGTCCGCACGTTCCACGAGGACTACCCGGAGATGATCCCGGGCAGCGAGCACGGCGAGGTCGAGTACGCGCTGACGGCCGGGGAGTGGCGGGCCCGGTCCGGGATACTTGGGGCATGAGGCTGACGGAGTTCTGGCGACGGATGTACGCGCACTTCGGGGAGGGGTACGCGGAGTCGTTCGCGACCGACCACGTGATGAGCGAGCTGGGCGGGCGGACGGTGCGGCAGGCGCTGGAGGCGGGCTGGGAGGCCAAGGAGGTCTGGCGGGTGGTCTGCGACACCCAGGGCGTCTCCGGGGTGCTGCGCTGACTGCCGGCCCCCCGGGGGCATGGGACAGACTGTTCGGGTGACAAATAGCGCGGAACAGAAGAATTCGGACCGGGACGCCGAGGGCGCTCCGGCGGGTGGGGGTCTGTGGGGCGGCGGGATGCCGCGCTGGCTGCCGCGGGCGATGGTGCTGTTCCTGGTGCTGGTGGGGGCCTTCCAGTTCGCGGACTGGGCGTTCCGGCAGCTGATCGACCTGTTCGTGATGCTGCTGGTGTCGTTCTTCCTGTCGCTGGCGTTGGAGCCGGCCGTGGACCGGATGGCCGCGCGGGGGGTGCGCCGGGGGGTCGGGACCTTCCTGGTGTTCGTGGCGGTCGGGATCGCGGTGGTGGGCTTCCTCGCCGCGCTCGGCACCCTGCTGGTCGACCAGGTGGCGAAGCTCGCGGGGGACCTGCCGCACCTGGTCGACAACCTGATCGACTGGATCAACCGGACCTTCCACCAGGACCTCTCGCTGGGCGAGTTGCAGAATCGATTGCTCAAGGATTCCGGCACCATCGAGACCTACGTCCAGCAGGCCGCCGACAACGCCTGGGGCGTCTCGTCCACCGTGATCGGCGGGCTCTTCAAGGCCTTCACGGTCGGGCTGTTCACCTTCTACTTCACCGCCGAGGGCCCGCGGGTGCGCCGGACGGTCTGTTCGATGCTGCCGCCCGCCAAGCAGGCCGAGGTGCTGCGGGCCTGGGAGATCGCGCTCGCCAAGACCGGCGGCTACCTGTACTCCCGGGCGCTGCTCGCGGTGGTGTCGGCCGCCGGGCACTGGGTGATGTTCGAACTGCTCGGCCTGCCGTACGCGGCGGCGCTGGCGGTCTGGGTCGGCGTCATGTCGCAGTTCGTGCCGACGCTCGGGACGTACCTGGCCGGGACGCTGCCGGTGCTGGTGGCGCTGACGGTGAAGCCCGTGGACGCGCTCTGGGTGCTGGTCTTCGTCGTGGTGTACCAGCAGATCGAGAACTACGTGCTGCAGCCGAGGATCACCGCGCGGACGGTGGACGTGCACCCGGCGGTGGCCTTCGGCTCGGTGATCGCGGGCGCGGCGCTGCTCGGCGCGGTCGGCGCGGTGATCGCGATCCCGGCGGCGGCGACGCTCCAGGGCTTCGTGGGGACGTACGTACGGCGGTACGAGGTGGCCACCGACCCGCGGATCGACCGGGGCGAGCAGCGGCGGGCCCGGCGGGAGCTGCGCCGGGAGGCGGCCCGGCGGCTGCGCCGGATGGTCGGCGGGGACGGGGCGAGGCGCGGGGAGTGACCCGGGGCGCCGCCCCCGGGGTGTCCCCGGGGGCGGCGGGGCCCGGACGTGCGACGCTTGAATCGAACAGATGTTCTTTGTACTCTCCGGCGTGGAGTTTTCCACAGGCGGAGCCCGGCCGGGCCCGTTTGTCAGTGGGACGCGCTAGCGTCGAGGACGATGAAGCGCACAGCACAGAACCCGAGGGAAAAAGCCATGGCAGGTACGGATCGCGAGAAGGCCCTTGAGACCGCGCTCGCCCAGATCGAGCGGCAGTTCGGCAAGGGCTCGGTGATGCGCCTCGGCGAGAAGGCCAACGAGCCGGTCGAGGTGATCTCCACCGGGTCCACCGCCCTGGACGTCGCCCTCGGGGTCGGCGGCATCCCGCGTGGCCGCGTGGTCGAGATCTACGGCCCCGAGTCCTCCGGCAAGACCACCCTGACCCTGCACCTGGCCGCCAACGCCCAGAAGGCCGGCGGCACGGTCGCGTTCGTCGACGCGGAGCACGCGCTCGACCCGGAGTACGCCAAGAAGCTCGGCGTGGACACCGACGCCCTGCTGGTCAGCCAGCCGGACACCGGTGAGCAGGCGCTGGAGATCACCGACATGCTGATCCGCTCCGGCGCGATCGACCTGGTGATCATCGACTCGGTCGCGGCGCTCGTGCCGCGCGCCGAGATCGAGGGCGAGATGGGCGACTCGCACGTCGGTCTGCAGGCCCGGCTGATGAGCCAGGCGCTGCGCAAGATCGCCGGTGCGCTGAACCAGTCGAACACCACCGCGATCTTCATCAACCAGCTGCGCGAGAAGATCGGCGTGATGTTCGGTTCGCCGGAGACCACGACCGGTGGCCGGGCGCTGAAGTTCTACGCCTCGGTCCGCCTCGACATCCGCCGGATCGAGACCCTGAAGGACGGCACCGAGGCGGTCGGCAACCGCACCCGCGTCAAGGTGGTCAAGAACAAGGTCGCCGCGCCGTTCAAGCAGGCCGAGTTCGACATCCTCTACGGCGTGGGCATCAGCCGCGAGGGCGGCCTGATCGACATGGGCGTGGAGCACGGCTTCATCCGCAAGTCGGGCGCCTGGTACACCTACGAGGGCGACCAGCTCGGCCAGGGCAAGGAGAACGCCCGCAACTTCCTGCGGGACAACCCGCAGCTCGCCGACGAGATCGAGCGGAAGATCAAGGGCAAGCTCGGCATCGGCCCGAAGGTGGAGGAGCCGGCCGAGGAGAGTGCCGAGGCCGCCGCCGACGGCGCGGCCAAGCCGATCACCGCGACCGCCACCAAGACGGCCGCGGCGAAGAAGACGGCGGCGGCCAAGGCCTGAGCCGTTGACGCAGTACGACACGGTGGGCGGCGGCCCGGCGGGCCCGGAGGACGACGACTACGGGCCGCCGGACTGGTTCGCCGCGGTCGCGGAGGAGGACGAGCACGGGCCGCCGGACTGGTTCGCAGCCGTCGCGGAGGAGCCCGAGCCGGTGGCCGCGAAGCCCCGGGCCTCGCGCTCCCGGCGCGGCCGTCCGTCCACCGCGCAGTGGGCATCCGGCGCCGAGCCGGAGTTCGACCTGGCTCCGACCCGGGCGGTGCGCGGCGCGGCGCCCGGGCCGGAGCCAGCGGAAACCCCGGTCGAGG
>NZ_LFVW01000777.1:0-4640 GCF_001182915.1 Kitasatospora sp. MY 5-36 | reverse complement strand
CGACCCGGCCGCGGCACGACGGAGGCCCGGCGATTCGTTCCTGCACCAGGACGGCGGGGTCCTCCTGCCCGATCGGACCGACGGCGGGCGGCACCGGCCCTCGCCCGGCGGGCCGGGCCGTGTGCCGGAAGCCGCCGACGGTGACCTCCCGGTCACCGCCGCCTCCCCGGTCTCCGGCACCGGCCGGTGCCGCCCGCTCCGCCTCCGGCCACGAACCGGCCGCACCCGGTCCGCGGTCCACCGATCCCCTGTCCCCGGCCGTACGCAGCGATGTGCCCGCCCCCATTCGCCACCACATCCCTTCGTCGAGGCCGCCGCCCCGGTGCCCACTGCTCGCGGCACCCGGGCGGCGGCCCGGCCTGATCGGTTCTTCCGGAAGGGGCGGCGGTACCGCCCCGGTACGGGAGTGCCCACCCGGATCCCGTCCGGCCCGGCACGGCACCGCCCGACTCCTGGTCGTGGCCGCCGCCGGGGCAACTCCTGTTCGCAGAAGTGAAGTTACTTTCGAGCCAACCGAAGCCTCAACGCAGAGCCGGTCACTTCACTCGTAAGGGTGCAAAGGCCTGGTTTCGAACCCGTACGGGAACCCTGCTGTGAGTAACGGACGACCGGCGCGCGGCCGCGTACGGAGCGCGCGGGGCCCGCCGGGCGCCTCTCGTCGCAGATTGACGTGCACCCGTACGCCCCCAGCTCCCCTGTCCGAACGGCCACGAGGCACCGGCCGACGCGGCCGCGACGCGTCGAGGACGGACCGAGGACGGACCGAGGACGTACCGACGACGGACCGAGGACGGACCGAGGACGGACCGGCGGCGACCCGGCGCCGCGGGCGCGACGCGACCCGGCCGCGACCGTTCCCCCGGCGCCCGGCCGTACGGCCGAGGCCCGACCGCCCCCGCGCGCACGGTAGTCTCGACAGGTGCCGAAACTGTCCGACGTCATCACCGCGCTCGAAGAGGTCTACCCCCCGCAGTGGGCGGAGTCCTGGGACGCCGTCGGCCTGGTCTGCGGAGACCCTCAGACCGAGGTCAACCGCGTGCTCTTCGCCGTCGACCCCGTCCAGGCGGTCGTCGACGAGGCCGTGGAGTGGGGCGCCGACCTCGTGGTCACCCACCACCCCCTCTACCTGCGCGGCACCACCAGCGTCGCCGCGACCACCTTCAAGGGCCGGGTGGTGCACACGCTGATCACCAACGGCATCGCCCTGCACGTCGCCCACACCAACGCCGACCACGCCGACCCCGGCGTCTCGGACGCGCTCGCCGAGGCGGTGGGCCTGCGGGTGACCGGCCCGCTGGTGCCGGACCCGACCGACCCGCTGGGCCGCCGTGGCACCGGCCGGATCGGCCTGCTGGAGCCCCCGCTGACCCTCTCCGCCTTCGCCGCGCAGGTGGCGGCGGGCCTGCCCGCCACCGCCGCCGGCGTCCGCGTCTCCGGCGACCCGGACCGGCTGGTCAGCCGGGTCGCGGTGTGCGGCGGCTCGGGCGACAGCTTCCTCGCCGACGTCCGGTCGGCCGGCGTGGACGCCTACCTGACCGCCGACCTGCGTCACCACCCGGCCTCCGAGGCCGCGGAGGCGTCGCCCGTCGCGCTGCTCGACGCCGCCCACTGGGCCACCGAGTGGCCCTGGCTCACCCTGGCCGAGCGGGCCCTGCTGGCCGCCGCCGACAAGCGCGGCTGGGCCGTGGAGACCAAGGTCTCCCACCGGGTCACCGACCCGTGGACCGCGCACGCCCCCATGTCCTTCACCGCCTGACCCGATTCACAGGAGCTCTCCGCTTGAACGCCGCGCCCGCCGACCAGAACCGCCTGCTCGACCTCCAGGCCATCGACTCGAAGCTCGACCAGCTGGCCCACCGGCGCCGGAGCCTGCCCGAGCACGCCGAGATCGAGAAGGTCACCGCCGACCACACCGCGCTCAAGGACCTCGTCGTCGCCGCCGAGGCCCAGAAGGGCGACACCGCCCGCGAGCTGACCAAGGCCGAGCAGGACGTCGAGCAGGTCCGCTCCCGTGCCGCCCGCAACCAGCAGCGCCTGGACTCCGGCGCGATCACCTCGCCGAAGGACCTGGAGAACCTCCAGCACGAGATCGGCTCGCTCGCCAAGCGCCAGGGCGACCTGGAGGACGTCGTGCTGGAGATCATGGAGCGCCAGGAGAGCGCCAAGAGCCGGGTCGAGGAGCTGTCCGCCCGCCTGGAGCACTCCACCGTCGTCCTCACCGAGGCCGAGGGCCGCCGCGACGCCGCCTTCGCCGAGATCGACGGGGAGGCCGAGAAGGTCAAGCGCGACCGCGAGACCGTCGCCGCCGTCATCCCGGCCGACCTGCTGAAGGTCTACACCAAGCTGCGCGAGACCCAGGGCGGCGTCGGCGCGGCCCGCCTCTACCAGCGCCGCTGCGAGGGCTGCCGCACCGAGTTCTCGATCACCGAGCTGAACGCCATCAAGGCCGAGCCGGCCGACAAGGTCGTCCGCTGCGAGAACTGCTCGCGGATCCTGGTCCGCACCTCCGACTCGGGCGTCTGATCCGGTGGCGGCGCGCTTCATCGTCGAGGCCGACGGCGGGTCCCGGGGCAACCCGGGGCCGGCCGGCTACGGCGCGGTGGTCCGTGACGGGGACACCGGGCAGATCATCGCCGAAGCCGCCGAGTTCATCGGCCACGCCACCAACAACGTGGCCGAGTACAAGGGCCTGATCGCCGGGCTCAGGGCGGCCCGCGACCTGGACCCGGACGCCTCGGTGGACGTCCGGATGGACTCCAAGCTGGTCGTCGAGCAGATGTCCGGGCGCTGGAAGATCAAGCATCCCGACATGCAGCCGCTCGCCGCCGAGGCGCGCACCGTCCTCCCGCGCGCCCGGGTCACGTACACCTGGATCCCGCGCGAGCGGAACAAGGACGCCGACCGGCTGGCCAACGAGGCGATGGACGCGGGCCGCGACGGCCGCCAGTGGGAGCCGAAGCCCAAGGCCGCGGTCGCAGCCGTCGACGAGCCGCCGCTGGAGACCGCCGCCCCCAAGGCCGGCTGGGCCTCCCCCGCCGACCTCGGCACCCCCACCACCTTCGTCCTGCTGCGCCACGGCGAGACCCCGCTCACCCCGGAGAAGCGTTTCTCCGGCAGCGGCGGCAGCGACCCGGAGCTCTCCGACAAGGGCCGCTGGCAGGCCGAGCGGGCCGCCGAGGCACTGGCCGCGCGCGGCAGCGTCCAGGCGGTCGTCGCCTCCCCGATGCTCCGCACCCGGCAGACCGCCGAGACCGTCGCCGCCCGGCTCGGCCTGGAGGTCCGGTACGAGGACGGGCTGCGCGAGGTCGACTTCGGTGCCTGGGAGGGCCTGACCTTCGCCGAGGTGCGGGAGCTCTACCCCGACGACCTGACCGCCTGGCTCGGCTCCGCCAAGGCCAAGCCGACCGGCAGCGGCGAGAGCTTCACCACGCTCACCCACCGGGCCGGCGTCGCCCGGGACAAGATCCTCGCCCGGTACGCGGGGAAGACCGTGCTGGTGGTCTCGCACGTCAGCCCGATCAAGACCCTGGTCCGGCTGGCGCTCGGCGCCCCGCCGGACTCGATGTACCGGATGGAGCTGTCCGCCGCCTCGATCTGCGCCGTCCAGTACTACGCGGACGGCAACGCCTCGGTGCGGCTGCTCAACGACACCTCGCACCTGCGCTAGGGCCCGTCGTTACCGGGGTGCTCAGTGCACCTCGGTGACCACCACGTCCAGCTGCCACGGCTTGCGCGCGGTGCCCTCCGCCGCCAGCTCGACGTGGTGGCCCAGCTCCAGCAGCGCGTCCATCAGCTCGCCGGGGGTCTTCGGCTCCGCCCCGGCCGCCAGCAGGTCCCGGACGATCCGCCCCTTCGTCGCCTTGTTGAAGTGGCTGACCACGCTGCGCTTGCCGTTCCGCTCCTGGAGCACCCGGACGGTCGCGGTCCGGGCGGCCACCTCGCCGGCCGGCTTCCAGGCCGCCGCGTACGCGGAACTGCGCAGGTCCAGCACCAGCCCGTCCGCGACCTCGGGGAGCACGGGGGCCATCGCGCTCCGCCAGTACGCCCCGAGCGCCCCCAGCTGCGGAAGCTTGACGCCCATCGAGCAGCGGTAGGACGGAATCCGGTCGGAGATCCGCACGGCGCCCCAGAGACCGGAGAAGACCAGCAGCGAGCGCTCGGCCCGGTCGTACGCGGCCGCGTCCAGGGTGGCCAGGCCGAGGTTGTCGAACAGCACCCCGGTGTACACCTCGCCCGCCGGGCGGGCACCCGCCGTCGGCAGCCCGGCGTTCTTGGCGACCTCGCCGCGCAGACCGGGGGAGAGGCCGAGCACCTCGGAGGCGGCGTCCTCGTCACCCCGGCACAGGCCCACCAGCGCGTCCAGCACCGCGCCGCGCGCCGCCGTCAGCCCCGGCAGCGACAGCCGCTCCAGCGCCACCGGCCCGCCGTCCCCGGACCCGGCCTTGCCCTCCGAGGGCGGCAACAGCACCAGCACAGCGGACTCCTCAACAATCTGTGGCGGACGAACCCCGCAACCCTACTGCGGCCGCCCCGGCCCCCAGCGCCACACAGAGCGGCGAGTAGTACCGCACGTTCAGCCGCCGGAACCGCTCCGAACGCTCACTCACCCGGCCGAACACCACCGGCCCGGCCACCCCGCG
>NZ_LFVW01000776.1:0-4642 GCF_001182915.1 Kitasatospora sp. MY 5-36 | reverse complement strand
CATTTAGTCTAGGTTCGAGTCCTGGTACCCCAGCCAGAAATTGGAAAGGCCCCGGTTGTCCGGGGTCTTTTTCGTTGTGCGTCGAAGGCTTTCCGAAAGGGCCCCACCCGTGACCGGGTGGGGCCCTTTCGGCGTTCCGTGAGGCCTCCGCGCGACCCTTCCCGGGGGTCTCCGCAGGCTCCTCCGGGCAGCCCTCGCGGAGCCTCCGCCGAGCCTCCACCGAGCCTTCGCGGGGCCCGGCCGGCCGGGGGCGGACGGGGGGTGGACGGGTCGCCGCGCGCTGTCCATGCGCTAAGACCGCGATCTCACTCCGCGAGACACAAGTTCAATCTCCGGCGAAAAGCGCCACTCTGGACGGGAGCGGCCCGGGAGTCTCAGGGCGGCGCACACGCTTTGACCTCGACGACACGAGAAGGCCGGCAACGCGGCCGGCTGGAGGGAATCCGATGGGACGGACACTCGCAGAGAAGGTCTGGGACGACCACGTCGTGCGGCGCGCGGAGGGCGAACCCGACCTCCTCTTCATCGACCTCCACCTGCTCCACGAGGTCACCAGCCCGCAGGCCTTCGACGGGCTGCGGCTGGCCGGCCGTACGGTCCGCCGCACCGATCTGACGATCGCCACCGAGGACCACAACACCCCCACCCTCGACATCGACAAGCCGATCGCCGACCCGGTCTCCAAGGTGCAGCTGGAGACCCTGCGCAGGAACGCCGCCGAGTTCGGCGTCCGGATCCACTCGCTCGGCGACGTCGAACAGGGCGTCGTGCACGTCGTCGGCCCGCAGCTCGGCCTGACCCAGCCCGGCATGACCGTGGTCTGCGGCGACTCCCACACCTCGACCCACGGCGCCTTCGGCGCGCTGGCGTTCGGCATCGGCACCAGCCAGGTCGAGCACGTGCTGGCCACCCAGACCCTGCCGCTGGCGCCGTTCCGGACCATGGCGGTCACCGTCGAGGGCGACCTGCCCGAGGGCGTCACCGCCAAGGACCTGATCCTGGCCGTCATCGCGAAGATCGGCACCGGCGGCGGCCAGGGCTACGTCCTGGAGTACCGCGGTTCGGCGATCCGGAGCCTCTCCATGGAGGCCCGGATGACCGTCTGCAACATGTCGATCGAGGCCGGCGCCCGGGCCGGCATGATCGCCCCGGACGACACGACCTTCGCGTACCTCCAGGGCCGCCCGCACGCCCCGCAGGGCGAGGACTGGGACGCCGCCGTCGCGTACTGGCGGACCCTGGGCACCGACGAGGACGCGGTCTTCGACCACGAGATCTTCATCGACGCGAGCGAGCTGACCCCCTTCGTCACCTGGGGCACCAACCCGGGCCAGGGCGCCCCGCTGGGCTCGAACGTGCCGGACCCGGCCTCCTTCGCCGACCCGCAGGAGCGCCTGGCCGCCGAGAACGCCCTGACGTACATGGGCCTGGAGGCCGGTACCCCGCTGCGCGAGGTGAAGGTCGACGCGGTCTTCGTCGGCTCCTGCACCAACGGCCGGATCGAGGACCTGCGGGCCGCCGCGGCCGTCGTGGAGGGCCGCCGGATCGCCGACGGCGTACGGATGCTGGTCGTCCCCGGGTCCGTCCGGGTCGCGCTCCAGGCCGTCGAGGAGGGGCTGGACAAGGTGTTCACCGCGGCCGGCGCCGAGTGGCGCCACGCGGGCTGCTCGATGTGCCTGGGCATGAACCCCGACCAGCTCGCCCCGGGGGAGCGCTGCGCCTCCACCTCGAACCGCAACTTCGAGGGCCGGCAGGGCAAGGGCGGCCGTACCCACCTGGTCTCCCCGCAGGTCGCCGCCGCGACCGCCGTGCTGGGCCGCCTCGCGTCCCCCTCCGACCTGACCGCCGACGTCGCTCCCGTGGAGGCCTGAGCCATGGAGAAGTTCACCACCCACACCGGCCGGGCCGTCCCGCTGCGCCGCAGCAACGTGGACACCGACCAGATCATCCCCGCCCACTGGCTCAAGAAGGTCACCCGATCCGGTTTCGAGGGCGGCCTGTTCGAAGCCTGGCGCAAGGACGAGTCGTTCATCCTCAACCGGCCCGAGCGGCAGGGCGCCACGGTCCTGGTGGCCGGTCCCGAGTTCGGCACCGGCTCCTCCCGGGAGCACGCCGTCTGGGCGCTCCAGAACTACGGCTTCCACGCGGTCATCTCCTCGCGCTTCGCCGACATCTTCCGGGGCAACTCCCTGAAGAACGGCCTGCTGACGGTCGTCCTGCCGCAGGAGACCGTGGAACGGCTCTGGGCGCTCACGGAGAGTGACCCTTCGGCCGAGATCACCGTCGACCTGGAGGCGCGCGAAGTACGGGCCGAAGGCGTCACGGCGGCCTTCGAACTGGACGACAACGTCCGGTGGCGGCTGCTCAACGGGCTGGACGACATCAGCATCACGCTGCGGAACGAGGCCGACATCGCGGCCTTCGAGGAGACCCGTCCGGCCTTCAAGCCCCGTACTCTGCCGGTCGCCTGAGTTCCCCTCAGAACAAGCATTCTGACGATCCACCGCGTGGCCCGTGCCCCCCTCGGGGGGGCCGGGCCATCCGTCGTTCCGGAGCACGAGTTAGCGCCGGGGCCCGCCCCGGATTGCCCATTTGGCTTTGCGGAAGAGGGCCCCGCGCAAGTACAACTGCGGGTAGATGGCACAATCAGTACATGCACCGGCACCATGAACCTCCGTACGCGGGCGGCGAACCCGCGACTGAGGACTCCATGGGCCGGCCATCCGAACGCCGAATTGACGACCGGCCGGACGTCACCTCCGCACCAGCTGAGGGGCCGGACGACCAGGAAGTCGTAGCGCTCTACGCGCTTGTGGCCGAGCGGTTGAAGCAAGCTCACGCCCGCGTGCATGCGCTGAACGTGTCTGCCGATGCAAAGACCGCTCTCACCCGTCAACTCCTCATCGTCACCGAGACCGCCAAGCGCGATCTTCCGGAGGCGGCAAGGCGGTTGAGTCGCTTTGTACATGACCTCGACGAGGGGCCCCCGCCGCTCGACTGAGGTCGCCGACGCGCAAATCCATTGCGACACTAGGGTGATTCGCGCGTTTGGTAATTGAAAGTCCGCAGATACATACCTAACGTGCGAAAAGAACGGATGGAATCATCCGGCGCCCGTTTCCGAAGGGGAAGACGTGAACAAGGCTCAGCTTGTCGAAGCGGTGGCCGAGCAGCTGGGCGGTCGCAAGGCTGCCGCAGAGGCCGTCGACGCAGTGCTCGACACCATGGTCCGTGCTGTTGTGGCCGGTGACCGGGTCTCGGTGACCGGGTTCGGCACCTTCGAGAAGGTGGAGCGCTCCGCGCGCTTCGCCCGCAACCCGCAGACCGGCGAGCGCGTCAAGGTCAAGAAGACCTCGGTCCCGCGCTTCCGTCCGGGCCAGGGCTTCAAGGACCTGGTCAGCGGCAGCAAGAAGCTGCCGAAGGAAGGCCCCTCGGTGAAGAAGGCCCCCAAGGGCTCCCTCACCCCGGGCAAGAGCGGCGTGGCCGCCACCCCGGCCGCCAAGCGTGCCGCCACCAAGCGCGCCGCCGCCGCTGCCGCCGCCCCGGCCGCCAAGAAGGCCGCCGCCAAGAAGACGGCGACCACGGCCGCCGCCAAGAAGGCGACCACCACGGCCGCCGCCAAGAAGACCACGGCGACCGCCAAGAAGTCCGCCGCGAAGACCACCGCCGCGAAGACGACGGCCGCGAAGACCACCGCCGCCAAGAAGGCGACGGCGACCGCGACCAAGGCCGCCGCCACCAAGAAGACGGCCGCCGCGAAGAAGGCGACCACCACGGCCGCCGCCAAGAAGACCACGGCCACCGCCAAGAAGGCGGCCGCCACCGCCAAGAAGACGGCGCCGGCGAAGAAGACCGCCACCCGCAAGACCACCGCGCGCAAGACCTCTGCCAAGTAAGTCCCGCGCGACCGTCTTCGGACGGCCTTCGGCCCAGAGCCGCGGCACCCCCCCTCCCGTGAATTCGCGGAGACCGGTCGCCGCGGCTCTTTCGATTTCCGGGCGCTTAGTCAGGAATCCGCGGCGTGCGTCGGCAGGGGGCGGTTCCGAGCGGGGTGGCGGGGTGCGGGCCGGTCCCCGGCGGGGCCGGTCGGGCCCGAAGGTTCCGGCGGCGTGGGTGGAGCCCGACGGGGCCGTCAGCCCTCGGCGGGGTCGGGGAAGGTCTGGAGCGTCACGAAGACCACCCGGCGGGCCTCGCCGGTGCCCTCGGTGCGGATCCGCACCCGCTGTCCGGGGCGCAGCAGCCGCAGGCCGCCGGCGTCGAAGGCGGCCGCGTCGAACGGCACCGGGGTCCCGTCGTCGAGCAGCACGGAGCCGGCCCGGGTGGCGGGGTCGAAGGTGAACGCGGTGGCCTGCATGCGTGCAGCATAGCGAGCGGCCCCGCCCGGGCCGGGGAGCAGGTCGGCGCCGGGCCGGGCGGGCTCCGGAGGGGCCGGGACGGGCTCAGCGCAGGCTCAGGCGGGCGAACAGCGCGCTGGTGTGCGGGCCGAGGCCGAGCGCCGCGGCCTCGCCGAGGTCCGTCCCGGTGTCCACGTCCCGGCGCACCGATTCCACGTCCGGCAGGCGCAGTTCGAGCGCGCCGCCGGCCGCGTGCCGGGCCCGTGAGCCGTCCCCGAAGGCGGGGGAGAGCGGGCGCCCGGGCGCGC
>NZ_LFVW01000076.1:0-1755 GCF_001182915.1 Kitasatospora sp. MY 5-36 | reverse complement strand
TCGTCGTTCTGCGGAGCAAGACTCTGAAGGCGCTGGCTGGTCGTGGCGGGATGCTGTCGATCGCCGAGCCGGTGGACGGTGTCCGGGCGCGGATCGCCCCGTACGGTTCCCGGTTGTCGGTCGCGGCGGTGAACGGCCCGTCGGCGACGGTGGTGTCCGGTGATGCGGACGCGCTGCGTGAACTGGCGGACTCCTGCGGGGATTCGCCGCGTGCCCGGATGATTCCGGTGGACTACGCGTCCCACAGCGCCCACGTGGACGAGCTGCGCGAGGAGATTCTCTCCGTGCTCCAGGGCATCGCGCCGACCGAGGCCCGGATCCCGATGGTGTCGGCGCTGACCGGCGCGTGGCTCGCGGGCCCCGAACTGGACCCCGCCTACTGGTACGCGTCCCTGCGCGAGACGGTGGAGTTCGACCGCGCCGTGCGGATCCTCGGCGACGCGGGCCACGGAGTGTTCCTCGAGGTCTCGCCGCACCCGGTGCTGACCCCGGCGATCGGCGACGCCCTGGAGGCGCTGTCCCCGGTCGTGGTCGGCACGCTGCGACGCGACGAGGGCGGCGCGCAGCGCCTGTTGACCTCGCTCGCCGAGGCCTATGTCCAGGGCGCCCCCGTCGACTGGGCGGCGGTGACGGCCGGCGGTACGACCGTCGCGCTGCCGACCTACGCGTTCCAGCACCGCCACTACTGGCCCGCCTTGGACGGTCGCCGTTCCGAAGCGGGCGAGGCCACCGGTGCGGAGGCGGGTTTCTGGACCGCCGTGGAGAGTGGTGATGTCACCGCGCTCGCCGGTCTGCTCGGGGTGGACCCGGCGGATGCCGCGCTGGGCGCGCTGACCGACTGGCGGCGCCGTGAGCGGGCCGGCTCGGCGGTTGCCGATTGGCGGTACCGGGTGTCGTGGGCGCCGGTGAGCGAGTCCAACGGGGTCCTGGCCGGGACGTGGCTGCTGGTGGGGGAGTCCCCGGATGCCGCTGCCGTCGCGGAGTCGCTGGAGCACCACGGGGCAACCGTGGTCCGCTCGGCTCCGGACGGCGTCGCCGACGCGGTGGCCGCGTGCTCCGATCTGCGGGGTGTGGTGTCGCTGCTGGCGCTGGACGAGTCGCCGGAGGAGGCGGGTCCGTGGGTGTCGCGTGGTGGCGCTGACACGCTCGCGCTGATCCAGGAGCTTGGCCGGCTCGGTGTGTCCGCCCCGCTGTGGGTGGTCACGCAGGGCGCGGTGCGAGCGGTCGCGGGTGATGCGGTGCGGCCGGTCCAGGCGCAGCTGTGGGGTCTGGGTGCCGTCGCGGCGCTGGAGTTGGCGGGCCGCTGGGGCGGGCTGATCGACTTGCCGGCTGCCGTGGACGCCCGCGTCGGTGCGCGGCTGGCGTCGGTCCTGGTCGGGGATGAGGACCAGGTGGCGGTGCGTGCGGGCGGTGTGCTGGCGCGGCGGTTGGTGCGCGCCGGTCGTCCGAGCGTGCGCGAGGCGTGGTCGCCGCGCGGTTCCGTGCTGGTGACGGGTGGCACGAGCGGCGTGGGTGCGATCACCGCCCAGTGGGTGGCGGATCGTGGTGCTTCGCGGGTCGTGCTGACGTCCCGTTCTGGCCCGGGTGCCGCCGGTGTGGCGGAGCTGGCGGCGTCGATCGCGGCTCGCGGTACGGCAGTCGACGTGGTGGCGTGTGACATCGCCGACCGCGCTTCTGTGGCGGAGGTCCTGGACCGTATCGATGCGGCGGGCCCGGTGCTGTCGTCGGTGGTCCACTCGGCCGGAACGGGCGGGC
>NZ_LFVW01000775.1:0-4644 GCF_001182915.1 Kitasatospora sp. MY 5-36 | reverse complement strand
GTCGCCGTGCTCACCGAGCCCGGGCCCGAGGACTCCTGCCCGGCCGGGACCGCCTCGCTGCTGGTCCTCCCGCTGGCCGCCCGGGGCCGCCTGATCGGACTGCTCACCCTCGGCCGCACCGCCGCCGGCCCGGCCTTCACCCCCGACGAGGCCGCCCTGCTCGGCGATCTCGCCGCCCGCGCCGCCACCGCCCTCGACAACGCCCGCAGCTTCGCCCGGTCCCAGGGCATCGCCCTGGAGCTCCAGCGGGCGCTGCTGAGCGAGCCCGGCAACCCGCACCAGAACCTCTCCCTCGCCTCCCGGTACCTTCCGTCCGGGAGCTCCTCGGTGGTCGGCGGCGACTGGTTCGAGACGGTCCGCCTGCCGTTCGGGCGCACCCTGCTGGCGATGGGCGACGTCATGGGGCACGGCGTCGAGGCCGCCGTCGACATGAGCCACTACCGCTCCGCGCTGCGCGACCTCGCCGGGATGGACCTGCCCCCGCACCGGATCCTGCGCCAGCTCGACAACGTCATCTCCGCCGACGACTCCGCCCGCCCGGCGACCTGCCTGCTGGCCCTCGCCGACCCGGGCCGGGGCCGCTGGACCCTCTCCAGCGCGGGCCACCTGCCGCCCGCCCTGATCGCCCCCGGCCGTCCGACCGAGCTGCTGCGCGTCCCCACCGGGCCGCCGCTCGGCACCGGCCTCGGCGGCTACGAGCAGACCGCCCACCCGCTCCTGCCGGGCCAGACCCTGCTGCTCTACACCGATGGCCTGGTCGAGCGCCGGGACGAGGACATCGACGCCTCCCTGGAACGGCTCGCGGCCTTGCGCCTGCCCGCCACCGGGAACCTCGACGAGCTGCTCGACGCCGTCCTCCACTCCCTCGCCCCGCCCCCGGCCGCCGCCGAGGACGACATCGCCCTGCTGGTGGCCCGCCCCCGGCAGCGCTGACGGGCCGCCGCGCGCCGGTCCTCACCGCGACAGCCGCCCGGCCCTGACGGCCCCTCGGCCCGCACCCCCCGCCCCCGCACCTCCGCTCACACCTTCGCCAGCGCCCGCCGGACGTCCGCCCAGATGTCCTCGGGGTGCTCGATGCCCACCGACACCCGCACCGTCCCCGGGCCGATGCCCGCCGCCGCCAACTCCTCGTCCGACAGCTGCCGGTGGGAGGTGCTGGCCGGGTGCAGCACCAGGGTGTGCACGTCGCCCAGCGACGGGGCCAGCGAGGCGAGCCGGACGGACTCGGTGAACGTCGCGGCCGCTTCCCGGCCGCCGGCCAGGTCGAAGGCCAGGACTCCGCCGTGGCCGTCGGGCAGCAGGCGGCGGGCGAGGTCGTGGTCGGGGTGGGTGGGCAGGCCCGGGTAGTGGACGGCGGTGACCGCGGGGTGGGCGGCGAGCCGGCCGGCCAGGTCGAGCGCGGTCTCGCACTGGCGGCGGACCCGCAGGGCGAGGGTCTGCATCCCGCGCAGGGTCAGCCAGGCGGCGAACGGGTCGGCGGCGGCGCCGAGTTCGAGCGAGCGCCGCCAGACCCGGTGGTGCAGCGCCGGGTCGGCGAAGACGGCGATCCCGCCGAGGACGTCCGAGTGTCCGCCGAGGTACTTGGTCACGGAGTGGATCACGATGTCCGCGCCGTGCTCGATCGGGCGGCACAGCAGCGGGGTCGCGAAGGTGTTGTCCACCACGCTCGCCACCCCGGCCCGCTTGGCGACGGCGATCAGCCCGGGCAGGTCGGTGACCCGGGTGGTGGGGTTGGAGACGGTCTCCAGGAACAGCACCCGGGTGGTGGGGCGCAGTGCGGCCGCCACTCCGGCCGGGTCGTCGCCGTTCACGTAGCCGACCTCGACGCCCCAGCGCTCGGTGAGGTCGGTCAGCGCGCCGACGGTGCCGCCGTACAGGCTGCGCTGGGCGATCACGTGGTCGCCGGCGCGCAGCAGGGCGAGCAGCGCGGTGTTGATCGCCCCCATGCCGGAGGCGGTGGCGAGGGCTCCGGTGCCGCCCTCGAGTCCGGCGACGGCCTGCTCCAGCGAGCGGACGGTGGGGTTGCCGAAGCGGTTGTAGAAGAAGGCGCCGTCCGGTCCCCCGTGGGCTCCGGCGAGCGCGTCGCCGGTGTCGAAGGCGAACACGTGGCTCTGGTGCAGCGGGACGCCCAGCGGACGGCTGCCGGTGACCTCGGTGAGCGGCGGGTGGACGACCCGGCTCTCGGGGCGCAGCTCGTCGGGGGCCTCGTGGGAGTGGTGGTCGCTCATGGCGTTCATCCTCGGGCGGTCCCGGCGCCCGGGCCATGGCCAATCGCCGTCGAGTGGCCTGCCCGGGCGGTCGTTCCGGCCCATCGCCCGAAGGCGGTGGCGACGCCCGGGTCGCGGCGGCGGGTGGTTCCCCTCTACGACGGGTGGCTCCCGACCACGGCGGGTGGCTCCCGGCGGCGGCGAGAGGCTTCCGACGCCTCGCGGCTACTCGCGGCTACTTGCGGCGGCTGAAGATCCGCTTGGCCGCGTAGACGATCCCGACGATCAGCAGCACCACGAACAGGATGATCAGGATCACCACGACCAGCAGGAACTTACCCAGCTTGGCGAAGAAGCCCGACTTCTTCTTCTCCTCCTTGGCGAGGTTCGCGGCCTCGGCGGTGGAGGCACCGGAGGCGACCGTGGTGACGGAGGCACCGGAGGCGGCGCTCGCCCCGGTACGGACCTCCGTACCGGCGTCCGCGGCGGAGGCCCCCACGGCCGCCCCCGGGTTCGCGGCGGCGGCCGCGACGGTTCGGGGTGCGGCCACCGCCGCCGCGCCCGATGCCACGGCGGTGAGGCCGGTGGCGGCCAGCAGGGCCACCAGGGCGCCAGCCATCGAACGTATGATCCGACTAGTCATCATGCTCCTCAAAGCGGTTCCGGAGCAGCGCGGACCCCGCCGATCTGACCAATTTCTCATGGTCTGACCAGCTGGTTTTCCCATCCGCGCCTAGTATGCTCCACTGAAGTTCTACAGCGGTGTAAAAGTTTAGCGACGGGCCCTGCCCGGATCGGCTCCGGCCCCCGGCCACGCGAACCCGCCGCTTCGACGGGGGGCGCGTGGCAACTGTGGAGGATGACGACGTGTCTGGCCGCAAGGGTTCCCCCGGAGCCGAGAATTCGCCGCACCGGGCGGGCGGGCGCCGGAGCACCGGCCGGAGGGCCGACCGGACCGGAACCGGTCAGAACCCGGACAGCTCGGACATAGCGGAGGGCCCGGCGGAGGGCCGTGCGGCGGGCCGGGCGAAGAAGAAGCCCAAGCGCGGCACCAAGGAGAAGGTGCTCTGGGCGACCGCCGGCTGCACCGCCCTCGCCGTCCTCGGCGGCGCCGCCCTCTACTACCGGCTCAACAGCAACATCAGCACCTTCGACGGCGACGCCCTCAGCAAGGACCGCCCGGAGGCAGCGGCCCCGGACTCCCAGGGCCGCACCCCGGTCAACGTGCTGATGATCGGCTCGGACAGCCGCGGCAACGGCAACAGCGACCTGGGCGGCGGCGGGGACGGCGGCGCCCGCTCGGACACCGCGATCCTGCTGCACGTCTACGCCGACCACAAGCACGCCGTCGGCATCTCCATCCCCCGTGACTCCCTGGTCACCATCCCGCCGTGCAAGCTCCCCAACGGCAAGTGGACCAAGGAACAGACCAATGTGATGTTCAACAGCGCCTTCTCGGTCGGCGACAGCGACCAGGGCAACCCGGCCTGCACCCAGAACGCCGTCGAGAAGCTCACCAACCTGCGCGTCGACCACACCATCGTGGTGGACTTCAACGGCTTCGCGTCGATGACCAAGGCGGTCGGCGGCGTCGAGGTCTGCCTGCCGAACGACATCCACGAGGGGGACCTCAACCCCAACCTCGGCCGCAAGGGGAAGCTGCTCTTCGCCAAGGGCAAGCAGAAGGTCGAGGGCCAGAGCGCGCTGGACTACGTCCGGGTGCGGCACGGCATCGGCGACGGCTCCGACATCGGCCGCACCAAGCGCCAGCAGGCCTTCCTCTCCTCCCTCATCAAGGAGGTGAAGTCCCACGGCATGGACCCGACCACGCTGCTGCCGCTCGCCGACGCGGCCACGAAGTCGCTGACCGTCGACCCCGGCCTCGGCTCCGCCGCCAAGCTGCTCTCCTTCGCCATGGAACTCAAGGACGTGGACCTGCACGACATCAAGTTCCTGACCGTGCCGTGGCGTTACGAGGGCCCGCGGGTCGCCCTGGTCCACCCGGACGTGGACCAGCTGTGGGCCGCGCTCAAGGCCGACCGCACCATCGACGGCCAGGACGCGAGCGCCCCGGCCGAAGCCGGCTCCGCCTCCCCCGCCGCGGATCCCGCCACCACCCCCGCGGCCGCTCCGGCCCCGACGGCCGCCCCGGACGCCAAGGCCGCCGAGGTGAAGGTCTCCGTGCTCAACAGCACCGGCGAGACCGGGCTCGGCGGCCGGGCCGCGGAGACCGTCAAGGGCGCCGGCTACACCGTCACCGGCGTCGGCAACGCGGTCGGCAAGCCGCGCAGCACCACCGTCGTCGAGTACGGCACCGGCGAGCGCACCGCCGCCGAGTCGGTCGCCAAGCTCTTCCCCGGCGCGACCGTGCAGCCCGGCGGCCGGGGCGTCAGCGTCGTCCTCGGCCACGACTTCGCCGCCGCCAACCCGGCGGGCC
>NZ_LFVW01000774.1:0-4659 GCF_001182915.1 Kitasatospora sp. MY 5-36 | reverse complement strand
AGCGCGAGCGCGCCGAGCGGGAGCTGGACGCCGGCCGCGCGCGGCGCACCGCCTTCCTGGACCGCCACGCCGAGGAGCTCTACGACCGGATCACCGCGGGCCGCACCCTGCGCCCCCGGCTGGACGCCCTGGTGGAGGGCGCCGCCCGCGCCGTACCGAACCTGGTGCCCACCGCGGCGCAGCTGCGGGCGGAGCGGGCCCTGCCGGTGGCCGAGCGCCTCGGCTACGAGGTCGACCTGGGCGTCCTGCTGCGCGGCGTGCTGCGCGGCCCGGCCGCCGGCGGCCACCTGATGGACTCCATGCTGCGGCCGACCGGGCGGGCGCTGGAGCTGCTCGGGGAGTTCCGCGCCACCGGGGTGGTGCGGATGGACAGCACCCGGCTGGAGCGGCGCGCGGGGGTGGCCCGGATCACCATGTGCGCCGGGGACCGCCTCAACGCCGAGGACGAGCAGCAGGTCGACGACATGGAGACCGCGGTCGACCTCGCGCTGCTGGACGAGGGGTGCGAGATCGGGCTGATCCGGGGCGGCGAGATGACCCACCCGCGCTACGCGGGGCGCCGGGTGTTCAGCGCCGGGATCAACCTCAAGCGGCTGCACGCGGGCGAGATCACCCTCGTCGGGTTCCTGCTGCGCCGCGAGCTCGGCTACCTCAGGAAGCTGCTGCTCGGGCTGCGCACGGACGACGCGTCCTGGCGCTACCCGTTCACCGACATGCCGTGGGTGGCCGCGGTGGACGGCTTCGCGATCGGCGGCGGCATGCAGCTGCTGCTCGCGGTGGACCACGTGCTCGCGGCCTCCGACGCCTACCTGAGCCTGCCGGCCGCGCAGGAGGGGATCGTCCCGGGCGCGGCGGACTTCCGGCTGCCCGCGGTGACCGGCCCCCGGCTGGCCCGGCAGATCATCCTCGGCGGCCGGCGGGTGCGCGCGAGCGACCCCGAGGCCCGCACCCTCGTCGACCAGGTCGTCGACCCGGCGGACCTCGACCGGGCCGTCGAACGGGCCCTGGAGCTGCTGCGCGACCCGGCCGTCACCGCCAACCGCCGCATGGTGAACCTCGCCCTGGAACCGGCGGACGGCTTCCGCGCCTACCTGGCGGAGTTCGCCGTCCAGCAGGCGCTGCGCGTCCGCGCGGCGGACGTGCTCGGCAAGGCGGGCCGCTTCACGGCCCGGCCCTCCGGGTGAGAGCGCCGCGCCGCTGCCCTCCCCCGCCGCCCCGGCGGGCGGCACCCGAACGAACAAGGAGACCGAGATGACCAGCCCCTTCGACGACCCGGACGCCTCCTACCTCGTGCTGGTCAACCCCCTGGGCCAGTACTCGCTGTGGCCCGGGTTCGCGCAGGTGCCCGCCGGGTGGCGGATCGCCCGCGGCCGGGGCTCCCGCGACGAGTGCCTGGCCTACGTCGACCGCGTCTGGACCGACCAGCGCCCGCCGGCCCCGGCACCGACGGCCGCGGCGCCGGACGGCAGGGAGGTCGTCGCGCCATGACGAGCGGCCCGGGCCCGCTGATCACCATCCGGGCGACCCCCGGCGACGGGACGCGGCCGGCCCGGGGGCAGGTCAGGCCCGGCACCTCCCGGCGGATCCTGCCCTACCTGCGGCCCTACCGGCGGCAGATCGTCGCGCTGCTGACGCTGACCGTGGTCGACGCCCTCATCACCGTCTCCACGCCGCTGCTGTTCAAGGAGCTCATCGACCGCGGCATCGTGCCGCGCGACCGGGCCGTGGTGGCGGGCGCCGCCGTCGCGGTGGCGGTCCTGGCGCTGCTGCAGGCCCTGGTGGGCTTCCTGGTCAGCCGCAGTTCGGCGCGCATCGGCGAGGGGCTGATCTACGACCTGCGCACCGAGGTCTTCCGGCACGTGCAGCGCCAGCCGCTCGCGTTCTTCACCCGCACCCAGACCGGCTCGCTGGTGAGCCGGCTCAACACCGACGTGATGGAGGCCCAGCAGGCGGTGACGGTGCTGCTGTCCAACGTGCTCTCCAGCCTGCTGGTGCTCTGCCTGGTGGTCGCCACGATCTTCTACCTGTCCTGGCTGATCGGCCTGGTGGTGCTCGTCACGGTGCCGCTGTTCGTGCTGCCGGGCCGGGTCGTGGGGCGGCGGCTGCAGCGCAACCTGCGCACCTCGATGCAGCTGGACGCCGAGCTCGGCTCGCTCATGCAGGAGCGCTTCAACGTGGCCGGCGCGCTGCTGGTCAAGCTCTACGGGCGGCCCGAGCGCGAGGACGGCCGGTTCGCCGGCAACGCGGCCCGGGTGCGGGACGTGCGCGTGGTCACCTCCGTCTACGCGCGGATGCTGCTGGTGACGGTGACGCTGCTGGCCTCGCTGGCCACCGCGGTGGTCTACGGCGTCGGCGGCGAGCTGGTGGTCGCCGGGAGCATCCAGATCGGCACCCTGGTGGCCCTGGCCACCCTGCTGGCCCGGCTCTTCGGCCCGATCAACCAGCTCTCCAACCTGCAGTCGAACTACCTGACCGCCCTGGTCTCCTTCGACCGGCTCTTCGAGGTGCTGGACCTGAAGCCGCTGATCGTGGAGCGGCCCGATGCCGTCGCCCTGCCCGTACCGGGCCCGGGCCGGGCCCCGGAGGTCGAGTTCGAGGACGTCTCGTTCCGCTACCCGGCCGCGAAGGAGGTCTCCCTCGCCTCGCTGGAGACGCTGTCGCTGCCGGCCCCGGAGCGCTCCGGCACCGCCCAGGCGCTGCGCGGGGTGAGCTTCCGCGCCCCGGCGGGCCGGCTGACCGCGCTGGTCGGGCCCTCCGGCGCGGGCAAGACCACCGTCAGCCAGCTGGTGGCCCGGCTGTACGAGCCGACCGGGGGCACCGTGCGGATCGGCGGCGTCGACGTGCGCGACCTGTCCCTGGCCTCGCTGCGCGACACCGTCGGCATGGTCACCCAGGACGCCCACCTGTTCCACGACACCATCCGCGCCAACCTGCTCTACGCCAAGCCGGACGCCACCGAGGCGGAGCTCGTCGAGGCCTGCGAGGCCGCGCAGGTCCGGGACGTGGTCGCGGCGCTGCCCGACGGCCTGGACACCGTCGTCGGCGACCGCGGCTACCGCTTCTCCGGCGGCGAGAAGCAGCGCCTGTCGATCGCCCGGCTGCTGCTCAAGAAGCCGTCCGTGGTCGTGCTCGACGAGGCCACCGCGCACCTGGACTCGGAGTCCGAGGCGGCCCTGCAGAAGGCGCTGTGGACGGCCCTGGCCGGCCGCACCGCCCTGGTGATCGCGCACCGGCTGTCCACGATCCGCGAGGCCGACCAGATCCTGGTGCTCCAGGACGGGCGCGTGGTCGAACGCGGCCGGCACACCGCGCTCGTCGACGCCGGCGGCCTGTACGCGGAGCTCTACCGCACCCAGTTCGCCGACCCGCCCGCGCCGCGCCCCGAAGCCGGACCGGACCCGGCCGACGGCTACGGCGCCCCGCCCCCGCTGCCGCCCGGCGGAGGCCCCCTGCGCCTGCTGCCGCCGCCCCAGGCGGCGGCCGGCCCCGACCGACCCGAACGGCCCGACCAACCCGAACGGAGAGCACGATGAGCCAGCTGACGGTCGAGGACGTGTGGCCGCTTTCCCCGCTGCAGGAGGGACTGCTGTTCCACGCCTCGTACGACCAGGACGCGCCCCGGGACGTGTACGTGGGGCAGCGGGTCCTCAACCTCGACGGCGAACTGCGGCCCGAGGTGCTCCAGGCCTCCTGGCAGGCGCTGCTGGACCGGCACGCGAGCCTGCGGGCCGGCTTCCGCTCCCGCGCGGCCGGCGACACCGTCCAGGTGATCGCCAAGGGCGTGCGGATCCCGTGGACGTACGCCGACCTCGGCGCACTGGACGAGCGGGAGGCCGACGCCCGCGCCGGCGCCCTGGCCGCGACCGACGCCCGGCGCTTCGACCTCGGCCTGCCCCCGCTGCTGCGGGTGCTGCTGCTGCGCGCCGGCCCCGACCGGTACCGGATGGTGGTGACGATGCACCACATCCTGATGGACGGCTGGTCGCTGCCGATCCTGTTCGACGAGCTGTGGCGGATCTACGACAACGGCGGCGACCCCTCGGTGCTCCCCAAGGTGCCGCCGTACCGCGACTACCTCGCCTGGCTGGGCCGCCGGGACACCGACGCCGCGCGCGCGGCCTGGCGCGCGATGCTGGCCGGCACCGGGGAGCCCACCCTGGTGGGCCCGGCCGACCGCAGCGGCCCGCCGGTGATGCTCCGGCACGTGATCGACCGGATCGGCGACGACCTCACCGACCGGCTGCGGGAGACCGCGCGCGACGCCGGGGTCACCCTCAACCGGGTCTTCCAGGTCGCCTGGGCGCTGCTGGTCGGCAAGCTGTCCGGCCGCCTGGACGTGGTCTTCGGCGCGACCGTCTCCGGCCGCCCCGCCGACGTACCGCAGGCCGACCGGATGGTCGGGCTGTTCATCAACACCGTGCCGGTGCGCGTGCGCCTGGACGCGGCCGTGCCCTTCCGCACCGCCATGGCCGCCCTCCAGGACCAGCAGGCTGCCCTGCTCGACCACCAGCAGCTGAGCCTGCCCGAGATCCAGCGCGCCGGCGGCCCGGGCGCGGTCTTCGACACCCTGATGGTCTTCCAGAACTACCCCCGCGGCCCGATGGCCGCCCCCGCCGCCGACCAGGCCGCGCCCGGTGCACCAGAGCAGGACCTCCGCCG
>NZ_LFVW01000773.1:0-4660 GCF_001182915.1 Kitasatospora sp. MY 5-36 | reverse complement strand
CCACTCCCCCGGGCGGCGCGGGCCAGGCGCCCTCCGCCTCCCCCTCGCCCTCCGACGCCGCGCCCGACGCCGCCGGTTCCAGCCTCACCAGCTCCGACCCGGGCGGGGCCGGTGAGGCCGGCCCGGGCGTCTCCGCGAGCGCCTCGCCCACCACCGACCCGGCGCCGCTGAGGATCGCGACCCGCCCCTACGTCTACGAGAACCCGTGCTACCAGCACTTCCTCGTCGACAGCCCGCCCCAGCAGGTCGGCCCGCCCGCCAACGAGCCGGAGGCGCCGCGCTGGGCCGCCGCGTACGGCGCGGTCGCCTCCGGGGAGCAGCGGGTCGCGCTGACCGTCCAGGGCACCGGGAAGGACACCGTCGTCCTGGAGGCGCTGCACGTACGGGTCGTCACCAAGGGCGCGCCGCTCCCCTGGAACGACTACGCGATGGGGGTGGGCTGCGGCGGCGGGGTGGAGAGCGCCTCCTTCGACATCGACCTGGACAGCGGCAGTCCGACGGTCACCGCCCGGGGCGGGCAGCGCTCCTTCCCGCGCAAGGTCAGCGAGTCCGATCCCGAGGTCTTCTACGTCACCGCGCACACCCGGGCGCACGACGTGCGCTGGGAGCTGACCCTGGACTGGTCCAGCGGCGGGCGCAGGGGCACGGTGCGCGTCGCCGCGGGCAACACGCCGTTCCGTACCAGCGGGGCCACCGGGCGGCCGGGCTACGACTACCCGCTGGGCGGCAGCGAGTGGGAGCGCCGGCCGCGCTGAGCCCTTGGCAGCCGGGCCGGGCGGGCCTTCCGCGCCGGGCGAACCGGACGAACCGCCCGCGCCGGGCGGGCCGGGACCAAGCGGAGGAACCGACTCCGAGGGCTGTTACCACACGTCCGCGCAGCTCACGCGCGGGCCGGGTGATCGCCAGGGCACCCGGCGGCCACCACAATGGTGCGGACAGTTCCTCGGAAGTACAGAGAAAGCGAAACACCCATGGATCTCGGCGTGCGCTGGAAGCTGCACGGCGACGGGCGTACGCCCGCGCCGGGGGCGGTGGTCCGTCCCGACGAACGGCTCTCCTGGCCCCGCACGGTAGGCCTCGGCGCCCAGCACGTGGTGGCGATGTTCGGGGCGAGCTTCGTGGCGCCCGTGCTGATGGGGCTCGACCCGAACCTCGCGATCATGATGTCCGGCGTGGCGACCGTGATCTTCCTGCTGGCCACCAAGGGCCGGGTGCCCAGCTACCTGGGCTGCTCGCTGTCCTTCGTGGGCGTGGCGGCGGTGATCCGGGCGCAGGGCGGCACCAGCGCGACGGTGACCGGCGCGGTGTTCGTGGTGGGCGTGGTGCTCTTCCTGGTCGGGGTGGCGGTCCAGCGGTTCGGGGCGCGGATCATCCACGCCACGATGCCGCCGATCGTCACCGGCGCGGTGGTCATGCTGATCGGCTTCAACCTCGCCCCGGTGACCGCCTCGACGTACTGGCCGCAGGACCAGTGGACGGCGCTGCTGGTGATGCTGTTCACCGGTCTGGCCGTGGTGTGCCTGCGCGGCTTCTGGTCGCGGGTGGCGATCTTCCTGGGGCTGCTGTTCGGGTACGGGATCTCCTGGCTGTTCGACCGGGTCTTCGGGAAGATCCACTCGGTGGACGGCGGCGGCCACATGACCGACCACTGGCGCCTGGACCTGTCGGGCGTCGGCAAGGCGGACTGGATCGGCCTGCCGACCTTCCACGGCCCGTCCTTCCAGTGGTCGGCGATCCTGGTGGCGCTGCCCGTGGTGATCGCGCTGGTCGCCGAGAACGCCGGGCACGTCAAGGCGGTCGGCGAGATGACCGGCTCCAACCTGGACGACAAGCTGGGCACCGCGATCTCGGCGGACGGCATCGGCTCCATGCTCTCCACCGCGGTCGGCGGCCCGCCGAACACCACGTACTCGGAGAACATCGGCGTCATGGCCGCCACCCGGGTCTACTCGACGGCCGCCTACTGGTGCGCCGCCGGCTTCGCCCTGCTGTTCGGCCTGTGCCCGAAGTTCGGCGCGATCGTCGCCGCGATCCCCGGCGGGGTGCTCGGCGGCATCACCGTGATCCTGTACGGCATGATCGGCCTGCTCGGCGCGCAGATCTGGACCAGGGCCCGGGTCGACCTGCGCAACCCGCTGAACCTGGTGCCGGCCGCGGCGGGCATCATCATCGGCATCGGCAACGTGTCGCTGAAGTTCACCGACACCTTCAGCATCAGCGGCATCGCGCTCGGCAGCCTGGTCGTCATCACCGGCTACCACGCGCTGCGGGCCATGGCCCCGGCGCACCTCAAGACGCAGGAGCCGCTGCTGGACGAGGGCACCTCCTCGTACGACGAGGGCGCGGAGGGCACCGGGGGCACCGGGGCACCGCGCACCCCGTAACGGACGGGAGCAGGGCCGGGTTCACCCCGGAGGACGGCCGGCGGAAGTGACCGAAAAGCACTTCCGTCGGCCGTTTCGTCTGGCCGGGCGGGCCGGTTGCTGGTCGAATCACTGCTCGCTCGTATCGGCCACTCATCCCCCCGGGAGAGGCATGTCCGTTCTGACCCACCGCCGCAAGGCCGCCACCGCGGCCGCCGCCCTCGCCACGCTGGCGCTCACCTGCGGCCAGGCCTCCGCCAGCAGCCCCGCCGCCGACGCGGGCAAGGTCCTGTGGACGCCGAGCACCAGCACGGGCCCGTCCTCGTTCAAGGCCGTCCAGTGCGCTTCCGGCAACTTCAAGGTGGTGAAGGACTCCGTGAAGGGCAGCGTGTGGCGGGCCTTCCAGGCCGCCGGCGAGGAGCGCTGCGAGACGCTCAGCCCGGACCTGAAGGAGGGCGACACCTTCTACCTGGGCTGGTCGTCCAAGGTGGACATCAAGGACACCAACAGCCGGTACGTCTTCCAGCTGAAGTGCTCGCCGAGCACCGACACGGCCAACCACCCGATCGAGATCGACATCGTCAACGGGCGCGTCCGCCTCCAGGAGTGGGACACCGCCCACGTGGCGCACTCCCTGTGGACCGCGCAGACCGCCAACAACACCTGGCACTCGTACGCGCTGAAGATCCGCCTGGGCCGCACGGACGGCACCATCGACTTCTGGTTCGACGGCGTGAAGCAGACGTTCACCACGGGCTCGGGCACGTTCAAGGGCACCACCTGGGACGGCGACCGGAACTACCTCAAGTGGGGCTCGTACCACCCCTCCACGGGCGACGCGACGAACACCTTCACCAGCCCGGTGATGGCCACCACCCTGGAGGCGGCCACCGCCGGCTCGTGAACAGCCGTGGGCCCGGACCGCGCCGGACGCGGTCCGGGCCCACTGTCCGGCGGAGTCGTGGTCGCCCGCCCCGCAGGCGGGTTCGCGCACGTACCGGCGCGTTGCCCGCCCGGGCAACCTTTGCTGCCCGCCCGTACCTGGCACTGGTTCGCCCCCGCCCAGTATCAAGGAGGAGTCGACCGCCCCGCGCCCGTGGAGAGCCTTCCTTGCACGATCACGAGACCACCGGACCCACCGAGGCAGGCGGCCGTACCCCCGCCCGCAAGCCCAGCCCCGCCCCGCCCACGCGGCTGCTCGGCCTCCAGGCCACGGTCGGCAACGCCGCGGTCGTCCAGATGCTCCGCCAGGCCGGCCGATCCCAGACCGGCCACTCCCAGGCCCGGCCCGAACAGCACCGACACACCGTCGGCCACGTCCCGGCCCGTCCTCCGGCCGCCGTCCAGCGCGCCGAAGGCGGATCGGACACCGACGCCGAATCCGAGTTCCGGCTGGGCGTCGCGGCCACGTTGGAACGGGTCATCAACGACGACGTCAAGGACCGGCTGGGTGTCAGCGGGCTGCACCTGAGCATCGGCGGCGGAGGCGGGGTGGCGGCACTGAAGGCCGCACGGCCCGTCCAGGACCTCGATCTGCGGCTCCACATCTCCGACCCCGAGGGCCAGGACCCGGAGCTGCGCCGGGAGGTCATCACGTACCTCGAAGCCCTGCTGCAGGACGAAGCGGGCACGGACCCCAACGGCACGACGGTGAAGGGCACGTTCGGCGGGGCCGAGGTCAGCATCACGCTGGGCAAAGTGCCCACGGAGACGCGGAACATGCAGGTGCACGAGAGCTCCGCCCGGGTCCCCCTGACGGTCGTGGCGCCGCTGCGCCTGTTCACGGACAAGGTGACCGCCTTCGCCATGCGCAAGGAGAAGGAGGGAGAGGTCCTGGCGGAGAAGCGGCAGAGGGACGCCCGTGACCTGCTGACCCTCTACTCGCAGATCACCTCCGAGGGGGAACTGGCGGACGTACTGGCCGAGAACGCGGACAACGACGAGCTCATCCACCACGGCCTGAAGAAAGCGGCCCAGTTCACGCAGGAACTGGGCCGCTACCGGAAGGACCACACGGGCGACTTCGAGCCCGCGGAGTGGGAGCGCCTCCGGGAGATCGGACGGACCCTGGAGAGGGTTGCCAAGAACCTGCGCAAGCCCAAGGCCGAGCCCCCGGCGCAACCGGCACAGCCGGCGAGCCCCTCCGGCACCACCCCGGCGGCCGTCGACGCCCCCGCCGGCACGGATTCCGGCGCGATGACCAAGGCCGACCGCAAGGCCGCCAAGCAGGCCAGGCGGCAGCAGAAGCTGATCGAGCGGCCACCGACGGACTGAGGGACCCCGCCCCGGACCGCGGG
>NZ_LFVW01000772.1:0-4664 GCF_001182915.1 Kitasatospora sp. MY 5-36 | reverse complement strand
CGTCGGGGGCGCCACCGGCGCCACCGGCGTCGGCGGCCACGGCCGGCACCGCCTCACCCGCCGCGCCCGCACCCTGCTCCGCACCGCCCGGACCCGCGGGCCCCGCTGACAGGACAGGGCGTTCCCGTGGAACTCTGGCTGCTGAACCACTTCTCCACCGCCCTGCTCGCCCTCCTGGTGGTCGGCGGCTTCGTCGTCCTCGCGGTGACCGCCAGCCTCGTCACCACCCGGCGCTTCCCCGCCCTCGTCGGAGGCGAGAACAACGACATGGTCGGCGTGGTGCTCGGCATGTTCGGGGCGATCTACGGGATCATCCTCGCCTTCGTCATCGTCAACCTGTGGACCGAGCTCCAGGACACCCAGAAGATCGTCTCCACCGAGGCGACGGCGGTCTCCCAGATCGCCCGCGACGCCGGCGCCTTCCCGCCCGACGTCCAGGCCGCCGTCGACGCCTCGGTCCGCGGCTACGTGCACGCCGTCGTCGAGAAGCAGTGGCCGCTGATGCGGGCCGGCCACGGCGACTTCTCGGTGACGGCCTCGAAAGTGGACGCGATCTACCAGGCGCTGCGCACGTACGAGCCGCAGTCCCAGTCCGAGCAGGCCTTCTACACCGAGGCCCTGAGCAGCCTCAACGACGCGGTCGGCCAGCGCCGGGACCGGATCAACGCCAGCCGCGAGGAACTGCCCGTGCTGCTCCAGGTCCTGATCGTGGGCGGCGCGCTGGTGATCCTCGCGCTGACCCTGCTGTACGGCATCCGCAGCCTGAAGGTGCGGATGCTGTTCGTCGGCTCGGTGGCCGCCCTGATCGGGTTCAGCCTGCTGCTCGTCCTGGTGCTCGACCGGCCCTTCGCCGGGGAGCTCAGCGTCTCGCCGGCACCGTTCAAGGAGAGCGCGCTGGCCAGGTTCTGGTGACGTGGCCTCTAGACTTCCGGCCATGACCATGCCCGACCCCTCCGCCGCGGACCGGCTCGCCCGGATCGTCCAGCTCTCCTCCGGGAGCTACCTGCTCGTCACCACGTACAGGAAGGACGGCACCGCCGTGCCGACCCCGGTGTGGGTGGTGCGCGACGGGGAGGCGCTCGGGGTCTGGACCGTCGCGGACTCCTGGAAGGTCAAGCGGATCCGCAACCGCGCCGACGTGCTGGTCGGCCCGTGCGACGTCAAGGGCCGCCCGACCGGCGAGCAGTACCCCGCCACCGCCGAGCTCCTCGGCCCCGAGCGCACCGCCGCCTACCGCACCCTGCTGCGCCAGAAGTACGGCCTGCTCGGCGTGCTCACCCTGCTCGGCAGCCGGCTGCGCCGCGGCGAGCGCGGCACCGTCGGCATCCGGATCACGCTGACGGACTGAGCGCCGACGGACCGGGCTACGGGTGCGGGCCCGCCAGTGCGCTGGGCAGCCCGACGAACCCCGACTCCGGTCCGAACCGCTCCTCCAGCCCGTCCGCCAGGGCGTTCAGCGCGGCCGCGCCGTCGCCGTGGAAGGACGAGCCGTGCATCACCGCCAGGGTGCGCGGGCGCAGCTCGGCGAGGGAGCGCAGCGCGGTCGCGGCGGCCGTCAGGCAGGAGGTCTGGCGGAACAGCCCCTCGGATTCCAGGGCCGATTCGACCAGGTCGGCGTCGGTGACGGCGGGCCCGTTGCCGAGGTGGGTGAACAGGTCGCCGCAGAACAGGGTGCGGGTCTGCTCCTCGAACAGCACCCGCGCCTCCCAGCCGTGCGGCACGTGCGCGGTGTTGATGTTGCGCACCCGGCGGCGCACCTGGCGCCCGCCGAGGTCCAGCACCTCGCCGTCGTCCATCGGCACCGGCGGGCGGTCGGCCAGGTCGTTCAGCGAGACCAGGCAGCCGAGCGTGTTGTGCGCGACCCGCGCGTGCGGGGCCGCGGCGAGGAACTCGTTCATCGCCCCGCACTCGTCCGCCTCGACGTGCCCGAAGGTCACCCACCGCAGCCGCTCCACCGGCAGCACCCGGCCGACCGCCTCGGACACCGCCGGGAACAACGAGCGCATCCCGGTGTGGAAGATCAGCGGCTCCTCGGCGTCGACCAGGAACTGGTTGAAGGTGAACCCGGCGGGCGGGGCGATCTCCGGGACGAAGGTCGAGATCCGGTAGATGCGTTCGGCGATCTCGTCGATGCGTGTGTCCATGGGCCCGTTGCCTACCCGAGCCGCCCGGGGCCGGCGCTCAGGCGGCACCGGACATGCCGCCCGCGTCGCCGGTTCGGCCGAGCGGCGCGGCTCCGACCGGCCGCCGCGGAACCCGGCCTGGCGGCGTGGCAGGCTGGCGGCCATGGACGAGAACGAGGCCGGGCCGCTCCCGCTGCTGGTGGTGGACGGCGCGAACGTGGTCGGATCGGTGCCGGACGGCTGGTGGCGCGACCGGCGGGGCGCCGCCGAGCGGCTGCGGGACGCGCTGGTGGCCGTCGCCGAACGGGGCGTGCCGGAGCACCCCGGCCCGTTGGAGGTGGTGCTGGTCGTCGAGGGCGCGGCCCGGGGGGTGGACGGCGTGCCCGGAGTACGGGTGGTGGCGGCAGTCGGCAGCGGCGACGACCGGATCGTGGAGCTGGTCCGGGCCGAGAAGACCCGAGACCCCGCCCGCACCTGTCTGGTCGCCACCGCCGACCGCGAACTGCGGGCCCGGGTCGGCGTGTCGGGTGCCACCGCCATCGGGCCGCGCAGCGTTCGGCCGTAGCCCTGCGATATGTCTAGTCGGCCTGGGTGGCGTACATGCCCCAGTGGATCGACGGGTCCGAGGTGTGCGCGGTGAACAGCAGGTCCCGGCCCGGGCGGGCGGGGACCTCCACCGAACCGACGCCGGTGGAGTCGACCGGGCACTGGACCGTGAAGTCGACCGGCGCCGCGCCGCCGATGTGCACGTCCACCGAGCCGCCGCCCCGGCAGCCGAGCGTGAACGTGAACGGCTGCGACGGGTTCACCGAGGCCGTCACGGCGCCGCCGTCGCCGATCCAGTCCGGTATCCAGATCAGCCCCTCCGGCCCCGGGTGCGGCAGGATCTCGCCCGTCCCCGGCTGGCCGGGAACCGCGGCGGGCGCCTCGGCCCCGCTCCCGGCCGGCTGCGCCACCGCCGTCCCGGCGAGGGCGAGCACCGCCCCCAGCGCCCCGGCCACCGCCGCGAAGCCGTGCTTCCCCGTACGCTTCATCGCTGGTTCCCCCTTCGGTGTTCCTCGGTCCGCACGCCCGGTGTTCGGCGTGCGGAGCAAACCTACGACGCCCCACTGACAAGGGACACCCGCCGGGGCGCCGCCCGGCGGAGCGGCCTGGCACCGCCGGTTCGGGAACGTACGGGAACCGGTTCCGGAACGTACGGGAACCAACCGCGTCGCCCGTCCGACTGCTGGGGGGTGAGTGCGAAGTCGCCGGGAGTCCGGCCGTTGAGTGTGCTGGCGGGGTTCGTCCTGCTGCTGGTGGTGGTGTTCGTGGTGGCCTACGGGGTGGGGCGCCAGGTCGGCCCGGTCGCGCCCGGGTTGCGGCCCGGTAGCGGGGGCGGCGCGTCGCCCGGGATGGACGGGCACGGCATGGGCGGGATGCGGTGAGCGCCGTCGCCGAGCCCGTGGTCGCCACCGATCTGGCGGTCGGCGGGATGACCTGCGCGGCGTGCGTGGGCCGGGTGGAGAAGCGGCTGGCCCGGATCGACGGGGTGACGGCCGGGGTGAACCTGGCGACCGGACGGGCCCGGGTGCTGCACCCGGCCGGGGTGCCGGTCGCGGAGCTGGTGGCGGCGGTCGAGCGGGCGGGCTACACCGCCGAGCCGCTGCCCGCGGGGGCGCCGGTCGGGGTGGCGGCGGAGGAGCCGGACGAGCGGTGGCGGCTGCTGGTCACCGCCCTGCTGGCCGTCCCGGTGCTGGTGCTGTCGATGGTGCCGTCGGCGCAGTTCACCGCCTGGCAGTGGGTCTGCTTCGCGCTCGCCGTCCCGGTGGTGACCTGGGGGTCGGCCGGGTTCCACCTCCGCGCCCTGCGGGGGCTGCGGCACGCGGCGGTGACCATGGACACCCTGGTCAGCCTGGGTGTGGTGGCCTCCTTCGGCTGGTCGGCGTACGCGCTGTTCCTCGGCGGGGCGGGCGATCCGGACATGCGGATGCCCTTCTCGCTGACCGCCGACGGCGGCGGCACCGCGCACGTGTACCTGGAGGCGGCGGTCGGCGTGCCGCTGTTCGTGCTGGCCGGGCGGCTGCTGGAGGGCCGGGTGCGGCGGCGCAGCGGGTCCGCGCTGCGGTCGCTGGCCGAGCTGGGCGCCAAGCAGGTGTGCCTGCGGGGGGCGGACGGCGAGGAGCGCCTGGTGCCGATCGAACTGCTGCTGCCCGGGCAGGAGTTCGTGGTGCGGCCGGGCGAACGGGTGGCCACCGACGGGGTGGTGGTCGACGGGGGTTCGGCGCTCGACCTGAGCCTGCTGACCGGGGAGAGCGTGCCGGTCGAGGTCGGCCCCGGGGACCGGGTGGCGGGCGCGACGGTGAACGTGGGCGGCGCCCTGGTGGTGCGGGCCACGGCGGTCGGCGCGGACACCCAACTGGCCCGGATCACCGCGCTGGTGGCGGAGGCCCAGGCCGGCAAGGCGCGGGCGCAGCGGCTGGCGGACGCGGTGGCCGGGGTGTTCGTGCCCTGCGTGCTGGCGGTCGCGGCGAGCGTGCTGGGCTTCTGGCTGGGCGCGGG
>NZ_LFVW01000771.1:0-4671 GCF_001182915.1 Kitasatospora sp. MY 5-36 | reverse complement strand
GAGCCCGAACGCCGCTTCCAGCGCCCGCCGTTGCGGGCCGGGCAGGACGTCCAGCCGGTCCAGGCCGGGCGCGAGCAGCAGGCTCAGCCCGGCGTACGGCAGCTCGGCCTCGTACTCGACGCCGGCCGCCCGGACGACCCGGAACGCCTCCCCCGCCCGCGCGACGGCGTCGTCCAGCAGCGCGGTCTTGCCGATGCCGGCCTCGCCCCGGAGCAGCAGCACTCCGCTGCGTCCGGCCCGCGCCCCGTCCAACAGCCCGTCCACGGAGGCCTGTTCGCCTTCCCTCCCGTACAGCATGCCCCGACCCTACCCAGCAGGGCCGCGCACCACTGCCGACCACGGCACCGGTACACCTCCGCGGAGGCTACGTACCCCCATGCCCATACGTGACGGATTCGCCGTCGGCCGCCCGTCCCTACCGTGGTGAGCACCGGGAACGACCCGGCCAACCACCCACCGGAACACGGGAGATGACGATGACCGAGATCACCACCGCCGCCCTCCAGCAGCTCGCCGAGCGCTACCTCGCGGTGTGGAACGAGACCGACCCGGCGGCCCGCCGCAAGCTGGTCGACGAGGTGTGGGCCGAGGACGGCCGCTACACCGACCCGCTGGCCGCCGTCACCGGCCGGGACGGGATCGACGCGCTGATCGGCGCAGCCCAGGCCCAGTTCCCGGGGCTGGAGTTCACCCTCGGCCCGGTCGACGCGCACCACGACGTCGCCCGCTTCACCTGGAACCTGGGCCCGGCCGGCGCGGAGCCGGTGGTGATCGGCTTCGACGTGCTGGTGGCCACCCCGGACGGCCGGATCGGCGCGGTGTACGGCTTCCTCGACCGCGTGCCGGGCGCCTGACCCCCTCAGACCGCCGCTCCGGCCGAGGGGCGGGGCGCTCCCCACCGCGCCCGCACCGCGGCACCGGCCGCCGACCCGCTTGAGTCGCCAACCCCCTTGAGGAGAGCCCGAGATGAGCACCTCCCTGAACACCCGGCGGCCCGCCGAGGCCGAGACCGGGACAACGGCGCGGACGGCGCAGACGGCCCCCAAGGGGCTGCTGCCGGTCGTCCTGACCGCCACCTTCATGACCGCCCTCGACATCTTCGTCGTCAACGTCGCCCTCCCCTCCCTCCAGGGCGACCTCGGCGCCGGCCCGGCCGCCGTCCAGTGGGTGATGGCCGGCTTCAGCCTGGCCCTCGCGGCCGGCCTGGTCACCGCCGGCCGCCTCGGCGACCGGTACGGCCGCCGCCGGGTGTTCGGGCTCGGCCTGGCCCTCTTCACCCTCGCCTCCGCCGCCTGCGGCCTCGCCCCCACGGCGGCCGCGCTGGTCGGCGCCCGGGTGGCACAGGGCCTGTCGGCGGCGCTGATGGGTCCGCAGGTGCTGGCGATCCTGCGGACCGCGTTCAGCGGCGCCGCCCAGGCTCGGGCCTTCGCCCGGTACGGGCTGACCATGGGCGTCGGCGCGGTGTTCGGCCAGCTGATCGGGGGGCTGCTGATCCGCGCGGACCTCTTCGGCCTCGGCTGGCGCAGCTGCTTCCTGATCAACCTGCCGATCGGACTGGCCGCCCTCCCGCTGGTCCGCCGCAGCCTGCCGGAGTCCCGCGCCCCGCAGCGGCCCGGCCTGGACCCGGTGGGCGTGCTGCTGGTCACCACCGCGCTGACCGGCCTGGTGCTGCCGCTGATCCAGGGCCCGCAGCTGCACTGGCCGCTGTGGACCGGGCTCTGCCTGGGCGGCTCGCTCGCCCTGCTGGCCGTCTTCGCCGTGCACCAGCACCGCGCCACCACCGCCACCGCCACCACCGCCGCCACGGCCACCACCGCGACCACCCCGCTGGTCGACACCCGGCTCTTCCGCGACCGCGCCTTCAGCGCCGGCCTGCTCGCCCAACTCGCCTTCTGGCTCGGCCAGGGCTCCTTCTTCCTGGTGCTCGCCCTGCACCTCCAGTTCGGCCGCGGCCTGGACGCGCTGGGCGCCGGACTGGTCTTCACCGCGATCGGCCTGGGCTACCTGATCACCTCCAACACCACCCACCGCGTCACCGCCCGCCTCGGCGAGCGCCGCACCATCGCCCTCGGCGGGCTGCTGATGGCCCTCGGGCTGGGCCTGCTGGCCCTCACCGCGTACGGCGCCGCGGACGGCGGCGTCCGGTGGCTGGCGCCCGGGCTGTTCGTGGACGGCCTCGGCATGGGCCTGGTGATCGCCCCGGTGACCTCGGTGGTCCTGGCCGGCGTCGAGCCGCGGCTGGCCGGCTCCGCGGCCGGGGTGGTGTCCACCGTGCAGCAGGTCGGCGGGGCGCTCGGGATCGCGCTGATCGGCCTGGTCTACTACGGCGCCGGCGACCCGGCCGCCGCCTTCGGCCGCAGCGTCCTGGCCTTGGCGGTGCTGGAGCTGGTGCTCGTGGGCCTGGTCCGGTTCCTGCCGCGCGGAGCACACGGGGCCCCCGGAGCGGCCGAAGCGCACCGAGCGCACGAAGCGCCGCGCGAGGGCTGACCCCGGCATGGCCCCGGGCACCCGCCCCGGCCCCACGGAACCCGGGCCCCGGGCCGGGCGTTCGTGGACGCCCCGGCCGCCGCGCACGGCAACACCTGCACCGGCATCCTGCCGGCACCCCGCCGCCACCCCGGCGGCACGGGGCGGGTGGGCCGAAGCCCACCCGCCCGTTCCCTTCCCTCCCCCCGATCGGGTTGGATGGTCGGATGAGCGAGGAGAAGAGCGCCGTACCGGCGTGGGAGCAGCGGTTCAGGGCGGCCCGGGTGTCGCTGCCCGACTGGGCCGAGGACGCCCCCGACCGGTCGCTGTACGTGTCCAACGCGACCGGCACCTACGAGGTCTACGCCTGGGACCGCACCACCGGCGCCCACCGTCGGGTCACCGACCGTCCGAACGGCACCACCGACGCCGAGCTGTCCCCCGACGGCGACTGGGTCTGGTGGTTCGACGACCACGACGGCGACGAGTTCGGCGTCTGGCGCCGCCAGCCGTTCGCGGGCGGCCCCGACGAGGAGGCCGTGCCCGGCCTCGCCGCCTCCTACTCGGCCGGCCTGGCCCTGGGCCGCGACGGCACCGTGGTGGTCGGCCGCTCGACCGACGAGGACGGCACCACCCTGCACCTGCGCCGCCCCGGCGCCGCCGTACCGGTCGAGGTCTACCGGCACGAGGAGTACGGCGGCATCGGCGACCTCAGCCACGACAGCACCCTGCTCGCCATCGACCACACCGAGCACGGCGACGCGATGCACTCCGCGATCCGGGTCGTGCGCATCACCGCCGACGGCGGCGTCGAGACCGTCGCCGAGCTGGACGAGGTCACCGGCCGGGACGAGCCGCGCGGCGTCGCCTGCCTGGGCTTCGCCCCGGTCGAGGGCGACACCCGCCTGCTGGTCGCCCACCAACGCACCGGCCGCTGGGAGCCGATGATCTGGGACGTCGCCACCGGCGCCGAGACCGCCCTCCCGCTGCGCGACGAGCAGGGCCGCGAGCTGCCCGGCGACGTCTCCGCGCAGTGGCGCCCCGGCGCCGAGACGCTGCTGGTGGAGCACGAGTACGAGGCGCGCAGCGAGCTGTTCTCGTACGCGCTCGCCGACGGCCGGCTGACCCGCCTGGAGACCCCGCGCGGCACCGTCAGCGGCGCCACCGCCCGTCCGGACGGCACCGTCGAGTACCTGTGGTCCTCCGCCGCCGAGCCCTCCGCCGTCCGCTCCACCGCAGGGACGGTCGTGCTGCGGGCGCCCGGCGCGGTGCCGCCCGGTTCGGTGCCGGTCGAGGACGTCTGGGTGGACGGGCCCGGCGGGCGGGTGCACGCCCTGGTGCAGCGGCCGGCGACGCCCGCGCAGGGCCCGTACCCGACCGTGTTCGAGATCCACGGCGGCCCGACGCACCACGACAGCGACTCCTTCGCCGCCGGTCCGGCCGCCTGGCTGGACCACGGCTTCGCGGTGGTCCGGGTCAACTACCGCGGCTCGACCGGCTACGGACAGGCCTGGACGGACGCGCTGCACGAGCGGGTCGGCCTGATCGAGCTGGAGGACATCGCGGCGGTCCGCGCCTGGGCCGTCGACAGCGGCCTCGCCGACCCGGCCCGGCTGGTCCTCACCGGCGGCAGCTGGGGCGGCTACCTGACCCTGCTCGGCCTCGGCGTCCAGCCCGACGACTGGGCCCTCGGCCTCGCCGCCGTCCCGGTCGCGGACTACCACACCGCGTACGCCGACGAGATGGAGGCGCTCAAGTCGCTGGACCGCACGCTCTTCGGCGGCACCCCGGAGGAGGTCCCGGAGCGCTTCACCGCCTCCTCGCCGCTGACCTACGTCGAGCGGGTGCGGGTGCCGGTCTACATCAGCGCCGGGGTCAACGACCCGCGCTGCCCGATCCGGCAGATCGACAACTACGTCGAGCGGCTGGAGCGGCTCGGCAAGCCGCACGAGGTGTACCGCTTCGACGCCGGGCACGGCTCGCTGGTGGTGGAGGAGCGGATCAAGCAGCTGCGACTGGAGATCGACTTCGTGCGGCGGCACCTGGGCACGGCCGGGCGTGACGGAGACGGAGGGGCTGCGTGAGACGCCTGCTGATGCTCGCGGGGGTGGCGGTCGCCGGGGCCCTGGTGCTCACCGGCTGCTCGGGCTCACAGCGGAACACCGCGTCCTGCCCGGTCGAGCACCTGACGGATCAGCGCGGCCT
>NZ_LFVW01000770.1:0-4675 GCF_001182915.1 Kitasatospora sp. MY 5-36 | reverse complement strand
CCCGCCGGTCCGGGCCGGCCGCGAGCAGTTCGCGGACGGCGGCCCGCTGCTCGGCCGGCACCGGGGCGCCGCGCAGCAGCTGGCCCAGCACGCCGAGCGGCAGGCCGGTCTCGGCGGCCGACCCCACCGCCGTCAGCGGCAGGACGCCCGCCCCGGCCGCCTGCTCGACGAACTCGTCCAGCAGGGCGCTCGTTCCGGTGGCCGCCGGGCCGCTCACCACGGCGATCCGTCCCCTGCCCCCGACCGCCTCGGTCAGCAGACCGGCCAGGAAGGCCAGGTGCTCATCGCGTTCGACCAGCATCATTGCTCAGACTTTCTCTCGTGCGTACGTGCGGTGTGGGTGGGGGAACCGGCTGCGTGGGACTCAGCGGTGCTCGGTGCTGCTCGGGTGGTGCTGGGTGGTGCTCGGTGCTGCTCCGGGGCTCCCGGTGGTGCCCCGTCGGTGGGTCTGTGGTGGGCCCAGCTGGTGTTCGGGCTCAGCGGTGCTCGGCGGGGAGCGGGGCGGCGCC
Organism: Kitasatospora sp. MY 5-36; assembly: GCF_001182915.1. Lineage (NCBI taxonomy): Bacteria > Bacillati > Actinomycetota > Actinomycetes > Kitasatosporales > Streptomycetaceae > Kitasatospora > Kitasatospora sp. MY 5-36. The sequence goes on along the minus strand of NZ_LFVW01000770.1, from coordinate 4,166 downwards.
CTCGGTCCGGGCCGGCTCCGGTGCGGGCGGGTCCGGTTCGGCCGGGCCCTGGCCGGCCCGGGCGGCGGCGGCCCGGATCGCGGAGAAGGCGGCGGCGTGCAGGCCCGGGCCCCGGCCGAAGCCCCAGGCCGGCCCGTCGGGGAAGGCGCAGCGGGCGTAGACGGCGGCCTCCCGCCCCGGGTCCGCGGACTTGCCCTCGGGGCCGGTGTGCCGGACGTCCCGGACCTCGACGCCCCAGGGCGCCAGGGTCGCGCCGAGGCTGCGCACCTCCTCCGCGCGGACCGTGCCGTCCGCGCTGGCGGGGCCGGCCCCGTCGACGAACAGCTCGGTGGGGACCGGCGCGTGGCGCACGGCCAGCGGCTTGGTCTCGTCCGCGGTGGACCGGTACTCCCGCTCGAAGAGCCGGCCGATCCGGTCCGGCGCGACCTCGGCGCCGGTGGCCTCGGCGACCGCCTGCACGGTGCGGGCGAACTCGATCTGCAGCCCGCGCGGCAGGTCCAGGCCGTGCCGGGCGCTCATGACGTGGGCGACGCCGCCCTTGCCGGACTGGCTGTTCACCCGGACCACCGCCTCGTAGCCGAGGCCGAGGTCCTGCGGGTCGATCGGCAGGTACGGCATCCGCCAGGCGCGGTCGCGCGGGCTCTCGCCGGCGGCGGCGGCCTCGGCCTCCAGGGCGGCGAAGCCCTTCCTGATGGCGTCCTGGTGCGTCCCGGAGAAGGCGGTGTGGACCAGTTCGCCGCCGTAGGGGTGGCGGGGGGAGACCGGCAGTCCGGAGCAGTGCTCGACGGTGCGGCGCACCCGGTCGATGTCGGAGAAGTCGATGCCCGGGTCGACGCCCTGGGTCAGCAGGTTGAGGCCGAGGGTGACCAGGCAGACGTTGCCGGCCCGCTCCCCGCCGCCGAACAGGCAGCCCTCGACCCGCTTCGCCCCGGCCAGCAGGGCCAGTTCGGTGGCGGCCACCCCGGTGCCCCGGTCGTTGTGCGGGTGGATCGACAGGCAGCGGTACTCGGGGCGGGAGAGGGTGCGGTCCAGCCACTCGATCTGGTCGGCGAACACGTGCGGCATCGAACGCTCGACCGTGGCCGGGAAGTTCAGCACGATCTCGCGGCCCGGGCCGGGCTCCCAGAGGTCCATCACCGCCTCGCAGACCTCGACGGCGAACTCCGGCTCGGTCTCGTTGAACAGCTCCGGGGAGTACTGGTAGCCGACCTCGCAGTCGCCCAGCAGCCGCTCGGTGTGCCGCATCATCGACCGGGTGCCGCGCAGGGCGAGGTCGACGCACTCCTGCCGGCCGATCCCGAGGACGAGGTCGCGGAAGAGCGGCGCGGTCGCGTTGTACACGTGGATGGTGGCGGCGCGGGCGCCGCGCAGGCTCTCCACGGTCCGTTCGATCAGCTCGTCGCGGGCCGGCACCAGCACCGAGACGCGGACGTCCTCGGGTATCCGGTCCTGCTCGATCAGCATCCTGACGAAGTCGTACTCGTCCTGGCTGGCGACCGGGAAGCCGACCTCGATCTCCCGGTAGCCCATCGCCACCAGGAGGTCGAACATGGCGAGCTTGCGGGCCGGCGTCATCGGGCGGGCCAGCGCCTGGTTCCCGTCCCGCAGGTCCGTGGAGAGCCAGCGCGGCGCCGCCGTGGGGGTCCGGTCCGGCCAGGTGCGGTCGGGCAGGGTCATCGGGACGAACGCCTGGTAGCGCCGGGGCAGCCGGTCAGCCTTCACGGTCTGGTTCCTCACAACTGTTTCTTGTTGCGAACATGCGGGAAGTACTGGTCTTGTTGCGGACATGCACGGAGTGATGCTCTTGTTGCGGACATGCAGGAAGTACCGGTCGATTGCGGACGTCCTGTGAACGTCACGCTAGAGAGCCGCCGTAGTCCCGGACAACGGTCTCGCCGGCGCTGTCGGCCCATCCGCGCCGGAGGGATGAGCGGGGGGTATCGAAGGGAGTAGTGGACACTCCACCCCCGGGCCACTCCGCTCCGGCCCCGGTACCACCGGCGGTCCCTCCGCCCGCGCCCGGCCGGGTGGCGGCCGACGCGACGGGACGACTTCCGGCCACCGCCGCCGTCCACTTCTTCACGGCGCGGCCGACCCCCCCTTTGTCACCGGTCCCGGCATTCCGGCCGCGCCTTTGAACTAGTTGAAGATTCGAACACGCTCGACCGGCGAGGGGGCCTCCCGGAGGCCATCTTCACGCCCTCGAATTCGCACGGCGTTCTGGTATCTTGACCCCGCTTGGCCAAGGCGACACGGGGGCCGGCACGTGACCGGTTTGGAGAAGGCAGCCTTGACGACTCGCCAACAGGTGGCGGACCTGATCGAACAACGCACGCCCGAGATAGTCGAGGCCTACGAGGCCTCGCTCCGGGCGGCCGGCAACGCCATCGCGCAGAGCCCGGCCTCGCTGGACCAGGCCCTGGCCACCGCCCGTCAGATCGTCGCCGACGTGGTCACCAGCCTGCGCGTGGGGCAGGTCGAGGTCGACCAGACGTGCAAGCTGCTGGCCTGGGACGTCGGCGCGACACGCGCGGCGGACGGGGTCCACCCCCGGGAATCCGTCCAGGCCTCCTCGGCCTTCTTCCACGCGGCGCTGTCGACGATATTCAGCCACCTTCCGCCCGGATCGAGACAAGTCGACACCCTCACCCTGATCACCCTCGCGCTGGAGCGCGGTGTCGCCCTGCGGATCCGCGAGTCGGTGGCCGCGTACACCGGGTTACTCGTCGACAAGATCCACGAGGCGCAACTCGACGAGCGGCGCCGGATCGCCCGCGAGCTCCACGACCGGATCGGGCACGGCATGAGCGTGACCCACCGCCAGCTGGAGCTCTACACCCTCTACCTGGACAAGCAGCCGGACCGGGCGAGCGTCAAGCTGGCCACCGCCCAGCAGGCCATCCAGGAGTCGATGCACCACCTGCGCGCGGTCACCTCCGACCTGCACACCCGCCAGCCGTTGAAGAGCCTGGAGAAGGCCCTGCTCAACGACCTGGAGTCGCTGGGCCCCGACGGCGTGGCCGCCCGGCTCCGGGTGAACGGGGACGAGGCCTGGGCTCCGCCGGAGGTGCTCGACGAGGTGTTCCTGATCCTCCGCGAGGGCGTCCGCAACTCCCTGCGCCACGCCCGGGCCACGGTGCTGCTGGTGAACGTCGAGATCACCCCCAACGAACTCCGCGCCACCGTCGAGGACGACGGCTGCGGGCTGCCGCAGGAGCGGCCGGCCGACGCCGGCGTCGGCCTGTCCTCGATGCGCGAGCGGGCCGAACTGCTCGGCGGCCGACTGCTGGTCAACAGCCGTCCGGACAACGGCACCAGGGTGGATCTCTGGTACCTCTCAAAGGACGGCTCCTCGATGAACCCGCGCGACGCCGTAGCTGCTGACCCCGCGTCCGCCACCACCCGCGTCGCCCTGGTCGACGACCACGCGCTGGTCCGCGAGGGGGTGCGCGAGATCCTGGAGTCGCAGGACGACATGGTGGTGGTGAGCGAGGCCGCCAACAGCGGCGACGCCATCGCCCAGGTCGCCCGGCACCGGCCGGACGTCGTCCTGCTGGACGTCGAACTCCCCGACGGCGAGCCCACCGACACCGTCACCAGGATGCGGGCGCTCTCGCCGTCCTCGCAGATCATCATGCTGTCCATGTACGACGGCCCCCAGTTGCTCCGACGGCTCATCAACGCCGGCATCCGGGGCTACCTGCTGAAGAGCGTGTGCGGCGACGAGCTGCTCGCGGCGGTCCGCAGCGTCCACCGCGGCTCGGACCGGATGGTCCTGGCCGTCTCCCGGGACAGCCTGGCCCGGATGCAGGGCATCACCGAGAACGTGCTGTCCGCCCGGGAGCTGGAGATCCTGGAGCTGGTCGCGCAGGCGCTGAGCAACGGCCAGATCTCCACCCGGCTGACGATCACCGAAGCCACCGTCAAGCGCCATCTGCGCAACGTCTTCGCCAAGCTGGGCGCGGTCTCCCGGATCGACGCCGTGAACAAGGCGATCGCCGCCTCCCTGATCGCGCCCCCGCACGACCAGTCCTGCCACCGCCACCGGGCGGGCTGAGACCTCCTCCGCACGCTCCTTCCCGACTCCCCCGCGCGGCCGTCCGGCACCCCGCCCGGCGCGCCGCCCCGCGCACCCGGTCGGCCCGGTCGGCCCGGTCGGCCCGGTC